>CALAMM010000131.1 GCA_937925775.1 uncultured Fimbriimonadales bacterium | reverse complement strand
AGGAATGTCGTCGCACCCGTTTTGACGTCGCAAAGCGTCCCCGCCGACGAATTATGCTCGGACAAGACTGTCCAAGCCACATCGCGTAGCGTCGGCGTCCCGCCGACGAATGGCCACACCGACCGAGCACGAGCATAGGTTTCACACACCCTCTGCGGGAGGGGGTGATTTATCGAACACCCTCTTCAGGGGTTGACTCCACGCCTCTCGAACGGGTATACTGCCCCTGCTTGAACTGTCGCCCCCGTCTCTAAGACGGGAGAGGACAGGAGCGCGACCGAGGTCGCGTAGTACGAGACGATTACCAAGGAGGGAAACTATGGACACCATAGCACGCTCGGGGTTAATCACCCTGTTCGTGAGCCTGATTGTCGCAGCCTCGGCGCAGCAAACCATCACCTACACCGTCAAACCGGGCGATTCGTTGTATACGATTGCCCACCGACACGGTTTGCGCCTGCCCGACTTACTGAAAGTCAACAATCTGCGCAACCCGCACGCCCTGCAGGTTGGCGATAAGATAAAAATCCCCATCAAGGGCAGCGCAGTGTCTCAAAGGCGGTCTCCAACGCCGTCGGATTCTCCTGCGTCCGGCTGGGCGGAGATCAATACCGATCGCGTCAACATCCGCAGCGCCCCCGACACAAGCGCGAAGCGAGTCACGATTGTGGACCGCTGGACGAAAGTGCAGGTGCTGGGGCGTCGGGGCGACTGGAGCCGAGTGCGGCTTCAGCACGGACGCACGGGCTGGGTGCGGAATCAGTATCTTAGCCCGACGAAACCCCCTCGATCGGAAACGCAACGCGCATCGACGGCGAAGCCCTCTTCTGCAAAAATCGCCAGTCGCAACCCGTCGCGGGCGGAGCTCGCTGCCCGCGTGTCGGAGGAGACCCCTGGCGCGGTGCGCCGCGCTCTGGGGTATCTCGGCACACGCTACCGCTACGGCGGCAGCAACGCACGCGGTTTCGACTGCTCTGGCTTCACCTCCTATATCTATCGGCAGTATGGCATCAGCTTGCCACACAGCGCCTCCGCGCAGTACCGCCTGGGCAGAGCCGTTTCCCGCAGCGAACTCCAGCCAGGCGACCTCGTGTTCTTCCGCACGCGCGGACGGCGCGTCTCGCATGTGGGCATCTACATCGGCAACGGCAAGTTTGTGCATGCTTCCAGTGGGCGAGGGCGCGTGCGCATCGACACCCTGGACTCAGGCTATTATAAGCAGCGCTATGTCGGCGCACGCCGTATCACAAAGTGATAGGCACGGACGCGGCGAGGCTGCGACCCGAAGCCCCCTACCGCTGGGTGGGGGGCTTTATACATGCTCCAACGCCTGTTTCAGGTCGAGGACGAGGTCTTCGGGATGCTCCACGCCGATGGAGAGCCGAATCAGCGCGTCGGTAATCCCGAACGCCCGCTGCGTCTCACGAGGCATATCGGAGTGGGTCATTGTTGCAGGATGCTCCGCCAGCGACTCGGTACTGCCCAGACTCACCGCGAGCTTGATGAGCTTGAGCGCGTTCAAGAATCGGAACGCCTCCGCTTCACCGCCCACGATTTCAAACGAAATCATCCCGCCAGGCGCAAGGCACTGTTTCCGATAGAGCGCGAACTGCGGATCCGCCTCTGTCAGATGCCCCAGATAATAGACCTTCTGCACTTTCGGGTGGTCTGCCAGAAAATCGGCGACATAACGGGCATTTTTCATCTGGGCGGTCATCCGCAGCTTGAGCGTCTCCAGACTGCGCATCAAGAGCCATCCCGTCCACGGACCCGCCATCGTGCCGAGGAAGGTGCGCAGCGCTTTCACAGGAGCGAGTTTTGCGCGACTGCCCAGACATGCGCCTGCAATCAGGTCGCTGTGCCCTCCGATGTACTTTGTGGCAGAATACAGCACAAGGTCTGCGCCGTGTTTCAACGGGTGCTGCCAAAGCGGCCCCAAGAAGGTGTTATCCACTGCCACGACCACCTCGCGCCCGTTTGGGGCGTACCGTTTCGCCAGCTGGCTGCAGAACTCGATATCGACGAGCGCGTTCGTTGGGTTGGCAGGCGTCTCGATGTAAATCATCGCGAGGCGGTCGCGTAGCGGGCTGCTGGCGAGGATGGCTTCCACTTGCGCGTTGGGCGCACCTGCGGGGAACGGCACAGCGTGGATGCCGAACTCGCTCAGCACACGGCGAAACAGGTGGTCTGTACCACCATAGAGCGGTTCATTATGGAAAATCATATCGCCTGGGCGCACATACGCCAGCACGGTGGTGGCAATCGCCGCCATGCCACTCTCAAAAACCGCTCCATCCTCGGCGTCATCCCACAAGCAAAGACGATCTTCCAGAATCTCCAAGTCGGGGTTATTGATTCGGCTGTAAATCAGACCAGGTTGCTCGCCTGGCTTTGGAGGGCGTAAGCCATACGCCAACTCGAAGAACGCCTTGCCCTCCTCGGCGGTCTTGAACACGAAGGTGGAGGTCTGAAAAATAGGGCACTTGATCGCACCCTCAGACCATTCGGGCTTGTAGCCGTAGCCCATCATCAGGCTCTCAGGGTGCAGAGGAACGCCGTCGATATAGCCTTCAGGTTTCCGCTGCGTCATCGTCGACCTCGCTTGAACATGGCAATTGTACCCTAAAGTGCCTTTTGGGAGAGCTGTTTCCGCGCAGATTTCCAGCGGTCGTGGAGCCAAAGCCACTGGTCGGGGTAGCGGCGCACATAGGTTTCCAGCACATCGTGCAGTGCCTGCATGATGCGTTGCTGGTCGGCTTGCGCGTCCTCGGTGGGCTCGAAGTGCATTGGGGGCAGGATTTCCACGCGGTGGAAATCGCCTGGCAAGCGCACATTAAACAGAGGCACGAGAGGCGCGCCTGTGCGCAGGTGGAACACGGCAGGCCCTGCCACGCTACCTGCCTTTTGTCCGAAAAACTCCACGAACACATCGCCTGCGTTCTGGTCGGGCAGGATGCCGACGCCTTCGTTCGCGCG
Source organism: uncultured Fimbriimonadales bacterium (assembly GCA_937925775.1). Lineage (GTDB taxonomy): Bacteria > Armatimonadota > Fimbriimonadia > Fimbriimonadales > GBS-DC > GBS-DC. The sequence goes on along the minus strand of CALAMM010000131.1, from coordinate 18,845 downwards.
CAGGGCGCGCAACACCAGGCGCGCGGCGTTCCCGCGTGGGAACACTTTGTAGCCGCTGCGCTCGCGCAGCATGGTAATCAACTCGGTCGTGTTTTTGTCGTCGGCGTCGCGGGCGATGACCGCAATCGGATAGCCCCGCAAGCACAGGTAGCGTGCCATCAGCTCCCAGTTGCCGAAGTGCCCCGTAATCAGCAGCACACCTTTGCCCATGCGAAAGGCGGCATCTAAATGCTCCAGCCCCACGACGGTCAGCCGTTGCTCGATTTGGGCGCGTGTCATCGTAGGCGCTTTGAAAAACTCCGCGATGCTCACGCCGAAGTTGCGGAACACGCGCCGCGCGGTGGTGCGCACCTGCGCCGGTGTCCAGTCGGGGAAAGCGCGCTGCAGATTGCGGATCGCCACGCGCCGATAGCGTGCCGAGAGCGCATACGCCAGTAGCCCCAACCCTGCGCCCAGCTTCTGCGCCGCGCCAAGCGGCAAGATCTGGAACAAGCCCCAAGCAAGCCGCAGCGCCCAGCTGCCCAACTTGCCCTCAACACGCTTGCGCCAACGCGACTTCTGTGCCATCGCAGGAAAGGATACCCCGCCCAAGCCCTCCACGCGCTTCTCGCTCCCAAGCGGATTCGAGGCGCAACTCCCCTGTTGGAGTGAACATCTATCGCGCAGGGGCGTCTATAGGCGCGTGGAGGATGAAAACGATGCGAGCTAAGTGGATTGCTGTTAGCCTCTTTGCGGTCGCGCTGATGAACGGTGCGTTGGCTCAGAGCGGGTTCGGGCAGCCCTCTCAAGGTGAGCGCAGGCAGGGCTTCGGACGCATGGCAGGCATGGGGATAGAGATGACCCTCCTTCAACGCGCCGATGTGCAACGCGAACTGAACCTGACCGAGCAACAGAAGAACCAAATCCGCCAAATGCAGGAGAACCAGCGCACCGCAATGCAGGAACTGCGCAACCTACCCCCAGAGCAGCGACGGCAGAAAATGCAAGAAATCCGCGAGAAGAACAATCCGACCAGCGTGCTGAACGAGACCCAGAAGAAGCGACTGCGCGAGATCGAGCTGCAGGCGATGGGCGCGTTCGCGCTCCTGCAACCCGATGTCGCCGACGAGCTGAAGTTAACGCAGGAGCAACGCTCCAAACTGCAGGGGATTGTAATGAATGCGATGCAGCAGCTGCGCGAGCAGTTTCAAAGTGGCGGTTTCGGTCAAGGGCAGGGCGCCCAGCAGATGCAGCAGCTGCGCGAGCAGATGGAGAAGCAGATGCTGGAAGTGCTGACCCCAGCGCAGCGTCAGCAGTGGCAACAGATGCAGGGCAAGCCGTTCCAGTTTGAGGGTGGTCGTCCGAACTTCTTCGGTGGCGGACGCGGCGCCTTCGGCGGTCCTCAGGGTGGTCCGCGCGGTGGCAGCGGGTTCGGTGGCGGACGCGGGTTCGGCAACTAAGACTTCGCAACTTACCTCCTCAAGCGAACACCGGCAGAGTACGCCCTCCCGAAAGGGAGGGCGGCTCTGTTTTAAGCATCGTTTTCTGCCGACCGCTTCGCTTGCTGCCAAAGTGCTTCCCATTCCTCTGCGCTGAGGCTCTCCAGCGGGCGTCCTTGGCGTGCCGCTTCCGCCTCCATCCACCGAAATCGGCGCGTGAAGCGATCGACCATCGTGCGCAGGGCGTCTTCCGCGTCCACCTTCGCGTGGCGAGCGATGTTGACCACGGTAAAGAGCAAGTCTCCCAGCTCGCTTGCGATGCGGGCGGGGTCGCCTGAGTCGATGGCGTGGCGCAGCTCCGCCTCTTCCTCGCGCAGTTTGTCCAACACGCCGTAGATGGAGTCCCATTCGAAGCCGACGCGGGCGGCGCGTTTGGAGAGTTCCTGAGCGCGGGCAAGCGCGGGCATCGCGCGCGGCACCCCCTCCAGCACCGACTCGCGCCCCGTCTGCGCCTGTTTCGTCTTGTCCCAGTTTTTCAGCACCTGCTCGGCGGTCTCGGCATGCGCCGTGCCGAACACATGCGGATGGCGCGAAATCAGCTTCTCCGTGAGATACTCGATGACCCCCTCGATATCGAATGCACCGCGCTCGCTCGCGATTTGGCTATGCATGAGCACCTGCAAGAGCAGATCGCCGAGTTCCTCCCGCAAGGCAGCTGGGTTGCCCGAGTCGATGGCTTCTAACGCTTCGTAGGTCTCTTCCAGCAGGTGGGGTTTGAGACTTTCGTGGGTCTGCTCGCGATCCCAGGGACAGCCGTCGGGCGCGCGCAGCGCCGCGACCACACGAATCAGTCCCTCGAAACCGGTGTAAACCTGCTCACGACGAGGGCAAGCCGGGGTCAGCAGATAGGTCACCGTGTCGCAGGGCATCCGAGCCAGCTCGCTCAGGGCGACACGGCGATACTCGGTTAGCGCTTCATCGCCCGGCGCGTGGATAAGAAACACTTCAAACTCGGAAGGGTAGTATCGCAGCAGCTGCTGTTGCAGTGCATGCAGCTGTTCGGTTGTCTCCAAGCCGAACCAGAGTGTGGGGATGGTCGGGTCGAGGCGCAGGTGGGGCAAGCGGTGCGCGTCGAGAACTTGGAGCCCCTCTGGAGCCGCGAGTTGCACGGCTTCCAGCGCAGGTTCGATAAAGCTTCTGCTGGGCACGAGGCGCACGGGGCGTCCCTGATGTGAGGCGTCACGGAGGAGGGTCGCCGCGAGCGGGTTGGCGATTAGGGGATGTCCGGGCGTCGCGACGGCGACGGTGCGTTCGGGCGCGTTGAGGATAAGCGCCGCGGCACGCGCTGGCTCTGGCGGGCAGGGCTCGAAGCGGATGCCTGCCCATTCAAGCGTGCGCATACTGGGGTGGCTGGGATGGAGCGCGAACACGCGCTGGGCACGGCGCACGGCGCTTAGCGCACGCTCACTCACCTCCTGTGCGCCGCCTGCGCCCAGTCCAACCAGATAAATCATCAGCGTTTCCCAGCGGGTTTCTGTTTCGCATCACTGGGCGACTGCGCGGTCGGTTTCGCCCCTTCAGCAGGCTTGCTCTGCTGCGACTCCAGCTGCGCCAGCGTCTTCTTCAGCTCCTCGATGTCCTTCTGATACTGTCGCTTCCACGCCGCAGACTTAATCTCCACGGGTGTGTTCGCCATGCGCTTCGCCATTTCGAGGTTCAGGTCGCGGTTGGTCTGCATGCCCTTCTGCAGCATCAGCTGCTCGCGGATATTGTCCTTCACCTCTTCGAAGGGGAGTTGGCGTCCTGCGCTGGTGGCGAGCACCTCGAAGCGCGCCACGACGCCGTTGCCGACGGGGATCCAGTCCGTGACCTGCATCGGCTTCGCGTTTTTGAGGACATAGCGCACGCGCTGGAGGATTTGCCCCTCAGGGGTGTTGGGCAGCGGCCCTTCAAGGGCGAACTCGTTCTCGCCTGATTGCACGCCTGCGACGGGGTTCTGCGAATATTTGTTCACGATGCTCTGGAAGTTGAAGCCGCGCTTGAGGTCCTCATCGATTTGGCGGCGCACTTCGGGGTTCTGCACGAGGATGGCACGCACCCGTGCCGTGGCGGGGCGGTAGAACGCCTGCTTGTTCTCATCGTAAACCTTTTTCAACTCCTGCTCGGTGACAGTGACGCCCTTCGTGCGCAAGTTGAACTCGGCGAGCGCAACTCTCACACGCTGGCGATAGTCGTCCAGGGTGAGCCGCTGCTCATCGATGGCTTGCTTGATTTGGGGGTTGTTCTTCAGATCGCGTTGCACGCGCTCGTCGACTTGTTGGTCGGTGGGCAGTACACCCTCCTCTTTTGCCATTTCGAGCAGCACTTGCTCTCGGATCATTTGCACAAGGGTCGTATAGCCTGCAGGGGCGGTGGCCGCTTGATTGCCTGCAATCTGGACTGGGGTGGGCATCAGTTCCAGGCGGCGCAGGTACGCATCTTTGTCAATCGGGGTGTCCCCCACCTTCGCGACGATGTTATCCTGTTTCCCGCCGCACGCGCTCAGCGCGACCGCCGCCAGCGCTATAAACCATGCTCCCAAAAGACTCGATAATTTCATCCGTTCTCCTCCGTATTGCGTCGTGTGAGACTGAGTATCAGTTCCACCTCGCCGGGGGCGTAGCCTGTTTGCCGGGCGATTTCGGGGACGCTCAAGCCCTGTTTCGCCAGTATCGCCACGGCGCCGTAGGGCGAAGTGTCTGACACCGATAGGTTATACCCTGAATCGGGCGGGAAAGTTTCGGACGCTGCGGTTTGGTTGCCCCTGCCCAGCTGGGGATTATGGGGATGTGTCTGCTCGTGTGAAGGCGTGGCGTGGGGGGGACGATTGGCGCTGCGCAGTTCCAGCTCGCGCCATTTCGCCTCGATTCGCGCCTCTGCTTGCGCCGCTTCCTCAGCAAGCCGCTGGAGCAAGGCATCAACGGTGTGGCGCAACTCCTCGAGCTCGCCCGTGAGGGACTGGCGCGCAGCTTGGGCGCGCAGCTCCGTCTGGGCGCGTAAAAACAGGAGCCACCCCGCAATCAGCAGCAGCGCTTGGAGCAGCACCATCAGTTCCGACATCGTTCACACCTCCACATCCAGCGCGTGGGCTTCTTCATCGGGCATAGGTTCACGCGCAGCGGGAGACGGCTTGCGCGGAGGCTGTTCCCTGCGCGTGCCCTGCGCGCGCTCCTCGCGAGGGGAACGCTCCTTGACCTGCGGAACCGTCGCCACACGCTCTGGCGGACGCACCGACTCAGGCATCGCCTCGCCTCGTGAAGGAAATTGTCGGCTCTAATGAAGCGATTCTCGATAGGAGGCACTCGATTTGGGAGGAAGCGGTGGGTTTTTGGCAGGAATCCCGTTCTTTAGACGGAACCTCGCTTCTGTGTTGCACGCAGGCGATGCGGCGTTAGAACCCCGACACCGAGAACTGGGCGAAGCGGTCTATCACGAGATTAAGCCGAAAATGAGACCACCTTGCCCGCCCTCACGAGCGCAACGATGAGCGGACGAGTTCTCCTCGCCCTTGAGGCAACAGGTGAAGTTAGTGGCGTCGCGCTTCTTCGGGACGGCGCGCTCGTAGCAAGCGTTCGACTCGCGCACGGAATGAACCTTTCGGGCAACCTCCTGCACGGGATAGCGTGGCTCCTGCAGCGGTGCGGTTTGACGCTGGGACAGGTCGATGCGTTCGCGGTCGATGTGGGTCCGGGGGCGTTCACCGCGCTCAAAATAGGCGTGACGATGGCGAAAAGTTGGGCGCATGCGTTGGACAAGCCGTTGGTTGCGGTGAGCGCGTTTGAAGCGTGTGCGGCAGGCATGCCTGCTGCGGTGCCCACCTTGGTCGCCCTGCCCGCCCGACGCGACGCGCTCTATCTGCAGTGGTTGGCGCCCCGCATAGACGATTTGCCCGCGCCGTTATGCGAGCCTGCGTTCGTCGTGCAGAGTGCGCTTGCCGAGTGGCTGGCGCAACATACACCGCATGGGGACTGCTTACAGGCGGTCGGCTCCGAGCGTGCGCGGGAATGGATTCGAGCCATCCTGCCGACGCTGAGGTGGAAGCACCTCGATTCGCCTCCAGCGGAAGGCGTTGCCCAAGTGGGCTGGCAGCGACTGAGTGCCGGCGAAACGGTTCACCCCTTCAGCCTCGTACCGCTTTACATTCAGCCGCCCTCCATCCACAAGAGCCAGCCAAAGCCCCACGCATAGCCACGACGAAAGAAAAGTCAGACTAACATCTACACACCGACAACAAGCAGGAATTCGGGAACCAGCGTTCAAATCTCAAAACTATGGAGCGCATTGTCGTCAAAAGTCCCGCTGACGGCAGTCTGGTGGGTGAGGTTGCCGTTACTCCCTCGGAGCAGATTGGCTCGATGGTGGAGCGGGCGCATCGGGCGTACTTAGCGTGGCGCGAAGTGCCTCTGCCCAAGCGTGTGGAGCCGTTGCGTCGCCTGAAACGGCTAATGCTTCAGGAGCGCGATGCCATCGCCGAGCTGGTGGCGCGTGAGCAGGGCAAACCGTGCATCGAAGCGAGGATTGTGGAACTGTTTCCCCCGCTCGATGCCAGCGTGTTCTTGATGTACGAGGGCGTGCGCTTGCTACAGCCGCGCCGCGTGCGCTCGCGAAACCCCTTTTTCAGCGACCGACGCTGCACCTACTACTTTCATCCTTACGGCGTATGGGCGGTCATCGCTCCGTGGAACTACCCGTTCACCATTCCGATGATTCAGTTGATGGCGTTGACCTTTGCGGGCAACGCGGCGTTGCTCAAGCCCTCGCCGCTGACCCCGCTTACGGGGGCGAAAGTGGTGGAACTTTTCGAGCGGGCAGGCTTCCCTGAGGGGTTGGTGCAGGTTGTGCAGGGCGGCGCACCGCAGGGCGAGGCGATGCTGGCGCATCCGCTGGTGCGCGGCGTCATCTTCACCGGTAGCGTGCCTATCGGACGGCGCGTCGCCGAACAGGCAGCCCGAACCAACAAAAAAACCATCCTGGAACTCGGCGGTAAAGACCCTGCCATCGTGCTGGCAGACGCCGACCTCCGACACACGGCGCAAGGCATCGCGTGGGCGGCGATGGTGAACGCAGGGCAGACCTGCGCCTCTGTCGAGCGCGTGTATGTGGAGCGTCCCCTCTACGAACCGTTCCTCGACGCCCTGCGCGAGGAGCTCGCCCACATCCGAGTCGGACATCCGCTCAACCCACAGACTGAAATGGGACCTGTGGTTGCCCGCTTCCAGCTGGAGCGGGTGCAAACGCACATCGCGGACGCCTGCGCGAAGGGCGGGCGTGTGCTGTTCGGCGGGCGCGTGCGCCACGAACTGGGAGAACTGTACCACGAGCCGACCCTCATCGCGGACGCAACCGACGAAATGCTCGCGATGCAGGAAGAAACCTTCGGACCGCTGGTGATGGTTCAGCCTGTCGAAAACGCCGAACAAGCCGTGCGCAAGGCAAATGCCAGCGCGTTCGGGCTAACTGCGTCGATCTGGACGCGCAACCCGCGCAAAGCCCAACAACTCGCACCCCTGTTGGAATGCGGCTCCGTGAGCGTGAACTCACATCTCGTGGCGTACGGCGACAGCTATGGCGTGTGGGGCGGCGTCAAAGACTCAGGCGTCGGACGCACACACGGCGAATTCGGGCTGTATGAACTCGTGCAACCCCAGTATGTTAGTGAGGTTTACACAGGCAAACCCGAACTGTGGTGGTATCCCTACAGCGAGCGCGTGCATCGGATTACCGACTGGCTCATGGAGTTCCTTGCCGCACCCAGCCTGAAGCTGGCGGGCAAAACCGTGCGCCGCCTACTGCCCGAAATGCGCTACCTCACACGCCATTTTTCCCCCTTGAAGATGGGGGGAGGCATGCTGAGATACCTCCGCTGAGGGGAGAATGCACGCACTCGCGACTTACCAAAAGAAAATATCCCAGAAATGCCATAAAAGGAAATATCCCAGAAATGCCATAATTCATAATTAACCGACGACGATCCGCAACGCGCGGACAATCGCCCAAGCAGATAGTGTAGGAGGGCGACATGGCAAAGAGGCTTTATCAGAATCTACAGGCGGAGATAGAAAAGTTGCGCAGGCGTGTTGCGGAGCTGGAACACGCCCTCGAAGTGCAAGAGTGGGGGGGAGTGCTGTTCCACGAAAGCAGCATTCCGCAGATGCTCATCGATTTCCAGACGGGAACACTGCTGGCAGCTAACGCAGCAGCGTACCGATTTTACGGCGAAGCACTTCTTGAGGTCGGGGAACCTGTTCGTGTTTGCGCAGAAACCGACTTCACCCACTTCAAATCAACCATAGAGGCGATGCACTACGGCGTCGAGGTATGCCAGCACCACACAGCTGCGGGTACACGCACCGTTGAAACCCACTTCGTCTTGGTCAACTTGCGTGGGCATCACATCGTTCACCTGTTGGTGTTCGACATCACAGATAAACTTCTCTTGCAAAACCAGCTGAAGGAGAGCGAAGAGCGATATCGGACTTTCGTCCAGTATGCGAACGAAGGTATCTGGCGTTTCGAGGCCGAACAGCCCATCCCGATTCATCTCCCTGTGGAAGAGCAGATTCAGAGGATGTTTGAACACGGCTATCTCGCGGAGTGCAACCTTGCTTTTGCGCGGATGTACGGAGTGGAAGAGCTTGAGCAGCTGTTGGGGATTCGTTTGTCAGAGCTCCTAATCCCCACGGAGCCGCAAAATATCGAGATGTTGCGTGCATTTGTTGAGAACGGTTATCGTGTGGAAGGCTATTTGTCTAAGGAGCGTGCGGTGGACAGGAGCGAGCGGTACATCCTGAACAGCTTCTTTGGGATTGTCGAGGACGGTATGCTGGTACGCGCGTGGGGCGTCCAAACTGATGTTACCGAGATGCATCGCTTGCAGCAGCAGTTGAATCAGGCACATCGGTTGGAGAGCCTCGGTCGGTTGGCGGGCGGGATTGCGCACGATTTCAATAATGTGCTGACGGCTGTCGTGGGGTTCGCGGAGCTGGCGCGCGGGCGCGTGCAGGATGAGACCACCTTGCGCTATCTCGACGGGATTATCGCCGCGGCGGAGCGTGCGGCGAATCTCAACCGCCAACTGCTTGCCTACGCCCGCCGACAGGTGGTACAACTCAGCCCGATTGACCTCAAGGAGTGGCTACAGAACACCCTCGAAATCCTGCGTCGCACGCTGCCACACAACATCCGTCTCGAAACGCAAGTAGACCCCCAGCTGGGTTTGATTCAGGGCGATCCCAATCTCCTGCTGCAGATTGTGCTGAACTTGGCGGTCAACGCACGCGACGCGATGCCCGAAGGCGGCGTGATTACGCTGCGCTTGCAGAACCGAACGCTCCGCCGCGCCTGCAACGAGATCCCCGCAGGACGCTATGTTACCCTCGCCGTCGCCGACACGGGCGTCGGAATCGCGCCTGAAGTGCTCCCGCACATCTTCGAACCCTTCTTCTCCACGAAACCGCAAGGGCAAGGTACGGGGCTGGGCTTAGCAGCGGTGCAGGGCGCAGTGAAGCAACTGGGCGGCTTTATTCAGGTGCAGTCCGAACTCGGCAAAGGAACCTGCTTCACGGTCTACTTCCCGCGTTTTACCCCCCCCTCAGCCACCTCAGAAAACTGAAGGCACTCTCGGAGGATTTTAGGCAAGGAATGCGTCGCGTTCAGCAAGGCTAACAAGCAGCGCTTCCCCTCCCCGCTTCCCAGCGCGCCTGTAGCCCCAAAAGTTGGGGTACACTCCTAAGCGTTATGAAAACCGAGTTGCCCCGTTGGGATATGAGCGTCGTCTACCCTGGACTCGACTCGCCTGAGTATGAGCGTGACTTTCGAAGTTTCGTGCGCTCGTTGGACGAGCTGGAGGGGTTGTTCGAGGAAGCACAGATTGACCGCGCTGACGCCCCGCTGCCCCCCGACCTCGCCGTTAGTGTGCTGGAGCGTGTGTTGCCTGCCTACAACGCGCTGAACGAGCAGGCGTGGACGCTGAGCGCGTATGTGTATGCGTTTGTGTCGGTCGATTCGCGCGATGAGTATGCCCAGGCGCGCCTAAGCGAGTTGGAGCGTCAAGCGGTACGCCTTTCCAAGCTCGGCACGCGCCTCACGGCGTGGGCAGGCTCGCAGGAGGTGGAAGCGCTTATCGAGCGTTCGGAGCAGGCGCGTCAGCACGCCTACTGGCTCCGCCGTGCCCGCATCGCCGCCGAACACATGATGTCGCCCGCTGAAGAAGCCCTCGCTGCCGAGATGCAGCTCACGGGTGGCAACGCTTGGAGCAAACTGTACGGCAACCTCACCTCGCAGATTCAGGTGGAAGTGCAACTCAAAGGCGAACTGCAGACGCTCCCGATGAGCATGGTGCGCAATCTCGCCTATGATGCCGACCGCGAGGTGCGCCGTGCAGGCTATGAGGCGGAGCTGAAGGCGTGGGAGCAGCATGCGATGCCGATTGCCAGCGCGCTGAACGCGATTAAGGGCGAGACGAACCTGCTCATGCGCCGTCGCGGCTGGGATAGCCCGTTGCACGCCTCGCTGTTCCGCAACGCCATCGATGCCGCCACGCTCGAGGCGATGCTCGACGCTGCCCACGAAGCGTTCCCCGACTTCCGCCGCTACCTGCACGCGAAGGCGCGCCTGCTCGGCGTCGAGCGGTGCGCGTGGTATGACCTCTTCGCGCCCGTCGGCAAGGAACCCAAGCGATGGGAGTACGAGGAGGCGGCGCAGTTCATTATCGAGCAGTTCGCAACCTACTCGCAGAAGATGAGCGCGTTCGCCCGACGCGCGTTCGAGGAAAACTGGATTGACGCCCCGCCCCAGCCCGGCAAGCGCGATGGCGCGTTCTGCATGCGGTTGCGCCGCGACGAATCGCGCATCCTCACCAACTACAAGCCCGCCTTCGGCGGCATGAGCACCCTCGCGCACGAGCTGGGACACGCCTATCACAACCTCTGCCTCGCCGAGCGCACCTACCTCCAGCGCCAAACCCCGATGACGCTCGCCGAGACCGCCAGCATCTTCTGCGAGACGATTATCCGCCAAGCCGCATTGCGCAACGCCGACCGCGAAGAGCAAATCGCCATCCTCGAAGCCTCCCTCCAAGGCGCATGCCAAGTAGTGGTGGACATCACAAGCCGATTCCTCTTCGAGAAAACCGTGTTCGAACGGCGTAATGAGCGCGAGTTGAGTGCGCGCGAGCTGTGCGAGATTATGCTCGATGCGCAGCGGCAAACTTACGGCGACGGGCTGGACGAGAGCGCCCTGCACCCCTACATGTGGGCGGCGAAGCCCCACTACTACGGTAGCGCGTTCTACAACTACCCCTACATGTTCGGCTTGCTGTTCGGGCTGGGGCTGTACGCACGCTACTTAGACGACCCCGACGGCTTCCGCGCTCGCTACGACGACCTGCTCTCGCGCACAGGAATGGCAGACGCCCCCACGCTCGCGGCGGAGTTCGGCTTCGACCTGCGCACGCCCCACTTCTGGCGCAGCGCCTTCGACGCCATCCGCAGGGATATCGATCAGTTCGAGAGCCTGGCGCGTGGCGAGTAAAAAGGCGAACTACGGGTTCAAAAAGCGCGACGCCGTTCCTTTCGGCTTCGGTCATCGTCTCCAGAAACGCTGGGATGTAGATGCCAGCGTTGGGGCAGAGGATGGCGGCATGTCTGTCGCGGGACTTGCAAATTCGGCACGGCTTTGGGTATACTTCTCTCGCGTGGCCCCATGGTCTAGTGGTCTAGGACGCCTGGTTTTCAGCCAGGAGGACGGGGGTTCGAATCCCCCTGGGGTCACCATTCCCTCCCGAATTTCGAGCGACATCCCCAAGGAGGAACCCCTATACCTGCCTCGGCGTGCGCGCGACCTCGACATATCTTACCAGGGTCCTCCTCAGCCGCCTTCGCCGCTATCGATACCCCTCAGTGCCTGATCCAAGTCCCACAGTAGGTCGTCCACTGTTTCCAGCCCGATGGAGAGGCGAATCATCTCGGGGCCGATTCCAGCAAGGCGCAATTCTTCGTCGCTGAGTTGCTGGTGGGTGGTGGAGGCGGGATGGATGACTAAGCTGCGCACATCGCCCACATTCGCCAGGTGCGAGAACAGGTGTAGGTTCTGAATGAATCGTTTGCCTGCTTCGCGGGCGTCCATCCCCGAAGGGGGCTTAATCCCGAACGAGAAGACGGCACCTGGTCCAAGCGGCGTATACTTCTTGGCGAGCGCGTGGTCGGGATGGTCGGGCAAGCCTGCGTAGGCGACCCATGCCACGCGCGGATGCTCCGCCAGGAACCGCGCGACGGCCTGCGCGTTCGCCACATGACGCTCCATTCGCACGGACAGCGTCTCCAGCCCTTGAAGCAGTAAAAAAGCGTTGAACGGCGAGAGGCACGCGCCGACATCCCGTAGAGTCTCCGCACGCAGCTTCATCAGAAAGCCGTAGTGCCCAAAGGTCTCGTAGAACTTCAGCCCGTGATACGCGCCTGACGGCGCCGCAATCGTGGGGAAGTGGCTGTAGTCGAACTTGCCCGATTCGACCACGACGCCGGCAATCGAAGTGCCGTGCCCCCCGATAAACTTCGTGGCGGAATGGACGACAATCGTCGCGCCCCACTCGATTGGACGACAGAGATAGGGCGTGGCGAAAGTGTTGTCCACAATCAGGGGGATGCGGTAGGCGTTTGCCAACTGCGCCAGACGCTCGATGTCCAAGATGCTGCCCTTGGGGTTGCCGATGGTCTCGCCATAGAGCGCACGGGTCTTGGGCGTGATTGCACGCTCCCACGCCTCAAAGTCGTGTGGCTCGACGAACTTGACCGTCACGCCGAGTTTCTTGAAGGTGTGGGTGAACTGGGTGGTCGTGCCGCCGTACAAGTGCGCGGAGCTGACCACCTCGTCGCCGGGTTCCAGCAGGGTGTAGAAGGTGAGGAACTGCGCTGCCATCCCGCTCGAGGTCGCCACTGCGCCCGTACCCCCTTCCAGCGACGCCATGCGCTCCTCAAACACGGCGTTCGTGGGGTTCATGATGCGCGTGTAGATGTTGCCGTACTGTTTGAGCTCAAACAGCTGGGCGGCGTGGTCGGGGTCGTCGAACACGAACGAGGTGGTCTGATAGATGGGCACGGCGCGTGCGCCTGTATACGGGTCAGGAATATGCCCAGCGTGCAGCATGCGTGTTTCAAAGCCGAATTCGCGGGATAAGCGGCTCATAGCGGCGGGTATTGTACCTGAGGGACGAAGTGGCCCAATCGGCAGAGGGGACGCTTGGTTTAGGAGCGTTGGTGCGACGACAGGAATGTCGTCGCACCGTTTTTGGTGGGGAAGCTTACGCTGTGCTTCAGAATCCAGTCGGGGGCGAGACCCCGCGCGTTATCCTGTGCCCATCAGCGCTGTCTGCCACAGCCCGTAGCCGACACCGTAGCGGGCGCGCGCACCGTACAGCACTTGGTCGCGCATGAAGACCTGCTCGCTGTCAGGCCTGTCCAGCGCGGCGAACTCCAGTGGTACATCCCGCCGCTCCTGAAGCACCACTGCCCGCATCGCGCGTGAAGTGTCCAGCAGGAACCACTTGTTCTCGTGCGCCCCCGTAATGTAGTGCGACACAATCAAGCGCAGCTTGCCCTGCAACACATTCCGATAGGGCGTGTAGTGGTTCGCCGTGTTTGCCTGCACCACAATCGGCGACTCCAGCAGCTCCATCGCCAACCACTGCAGTTTCGGGCCGACCAGCAGCGTGTCGGGTAGGATGCCCATCGGTCGCCCGCGGTCGTCCTTGAACTGCATCATCTGTGCTATTGCCGCTTGGAGGCTGTTTGTGGAGAGCGCGCCGCTGTAAATGTTGCTCTGCAGTCCGCTGTCGCCTTCTTTGTGGTCGGTGTCGAACAGGAGTTGCCCGTCATAGCAGCGTCCGTCGATCGAGCCGCGGATGAGCGCCTCGATAACGAGTTGCTCCTTGTGGCGCACGGCTTCGCGAGCGAGGTCGCGCACGCGCATACGGATCATATCGTACTGCTCGTCTTCAAGGGCGCGCCGCTCGACAGCGATCGAGGCTTCCCACACGCGGTCGCTAATCGTGTATTCGTACACGCCCAGTCCTGCAGGCTGACGCTCATCCACGAACTCGCGCATCACGGGCACGCTGCCCAGCCAGCCGTACTTTTGCACAGGCAGGTTCGTGCGCACAATCGTGGCAATCTGGGGCGTGATGCTGGCTTCTTCGAGCTGGCGATAGGCGCGGAAAAACTCGGTGCGTAGCCCCGCCTCCACCAGCGAAAGCAAGTCGCTTCGGACTAACGGCATCTCGGCTCACCTCCTCAAACCGTGTGGTTGTCAATCCGTATCCGCACGCGGTTGCCATCGAGCAACTCGACCACCGTGCCGACGAGGATATTGTGGGTGCTGGTCTTGGCGACCTCGTTATCGCTTGTGGCACGCACAGTCGCTCCCACATCCGCTTGGGTGTAGTTCCCAACGCGGTTGTAGACGAAGCTGCCGCGCTTGATGACGCGGCAGCGCTTGTCGCCGTTGCTGCCGCCGGTGTTATCTACGCTTTCGAACGCCACGCCCACAAAGCGTAGCCCTGCAGTATCCGCTGCAGGAACCAGATAGCCCGTGTTGTCCACGCAGACCAGCGCACCTTTCCAGATTTTAGCGTTCGCCTTCACGGGGTAGGCCACTATCAGTCCTTCGCGCTCGTGCGCCTCGTATGGCTGGGTAAGAGCAGGCATCGCTATCGCGCCTCCTTCTGCAGAATTTCGGCAGGGTTCATATCGGGGAACGCGCGGCGCAGGAACTCAAGCGCGTCCGCGCTCAAGGTGGGCGTCTCAGATTCGGACATCGGGGCAAGCTCCCCCAGCAGGTTCTGCGGGGGCAAACTGTTCACAAACTGGCGGAACAGCGCGGCAACGGAGGTCGTCGCACCACTGAACTGCACCGGCGCGTCGCCCTGCAGCAGGATTGCCTCCGCCAACGGCGCAAGCGCAGGAGGCAGCTGCCCACGCAGGCTCCACTGCTGAATCTGCTCGCGCACCTCGCGTCGACGCAACTCGGCCTCCAATTCACGAACACGCTGCTCAAGCGCATCTTGAGAGGACGGCATCTCTACCATCGGCGTCCCACCAACAACCTCGTGGCTCTCAACGGTTTCCAAACGAATCACCTCCTCAGAAGCGAATGGGAATGCACCGACGCCGTGTTCGCCAGCATCGGCCTCTGTGCCGACATGGCGACGGCACTGCGCAGTGTGGAACAGCTGGGCACTGGGCACGCGCGGACTGGCGGTAATCGAGACCTCCAGCAGGCGGCGCAGGTCGCGACTCAACCCCACGCTTAGCCCACGCAAGCGCAATCGACGCAGCAGCGCATCGGCTTCGGGAAACAACGCCAGCTTGCCATACAGCGTGTCGCCTCGCCGCCACACCCGCACAAGCCACCCCAGCAGCAACGGCGACGGGCGATGCTCCACGAGGATCGGAACGGGGGCGTGAAACGCGCGCACCTGCGCCTCCAGATGCTCCCTCGTAATCGCTACCCCTTTGTCGGGATAAACCCCTGTCTCGAGGAGCTTCGCGTCGCGGTAAATCCACTCTGCGCTTCGCATTCCATGCGCATGCGGATAGAAGCAAACAGTTCTGACAACCCCCCTACGGCCTCTGACGCGGATATGCCTACGGGGTACACGTGGCATATGCCCTAACCCAGCCCGCCGCCCCCATAACGACGAAGCGGATGTCATAATATGAAGGCACAACGCTGGCTGGAAGGGTGCCAATTCGGAGGAGACAGATGCAAGTTGGCATTTTAGGTGGCGGACAACTGGGGCGGATGCTGGCGCTGGCAGGCTACCCGCTGGGGCTACGCACGGAGCTATACGATCCTAACCCTGATGCCTGTGCAGGACAGGTTGCGCCCCTTGTCAGTGAACCCTACGATGCTTGGGACGCCCTCGCCCAATTCGCAGGTGGCAAGGCGTGTGTCACCTACGAGTTCGAGAATGTGCCTCTGGAAACGGCGCGGTTCGTGGAGGAGCGCGTTCCTGTGCGTCCGACGCCCCGCGCGCTGGAAATCTTTCAGGACCGCCTGCGGGAAAAGCAGTTCCTAAACGCAGTTGGCATCCCCACGCCCGCTTTCGCGCCCATCGAGCCAACGCAACCCGACGCCGCGCTCCAAATCACAGGGTTGCCCTGCGTCGTGAAAACGCGCCGATTCGGCTACGACGGCAAGGGGCAAGGCGTCGCGCAGACCCCCCAAGAGTACCACACCCTTGTCCAGCGGTTTCAGCCCCACCCACTCATCGCGGAGGCATTCGTGCCGTTCGAACGCGAGGTCTCCGCCATCGGCGTGCGCGCACTCGATGGACAAATTGCTGTCTACCCGCTCGTCGAGAATCACCACGCGGGAGGCATTCTGCGCGTCTCGTTAGTGAACCCCGATGACGCGCTCTCCCAGCGAGGGGCGCACCTTACTTACCTCACGCGCCTGCTGGAATCGCTGGACTATGTCGGCGTGATTGCGCTGGAGATGTTTCAGGTGGGCGACCAGCTGCTGGCGAACGAGGTCGCCCCGCGCGTGCATAACAGCGGACACTGGACTATCGAGGGGGCGGAAACCAGCCAGTTCGAGAACCACCTGCGTGCGATTTTAGGCTTGCCTCTGGGCAGCGTCGCGCCACGCGGCTACTGTGCGATGGTGAACCTAATCGGCGAGCTGCCCCCCATCGACGCAGTCCTGCGCCTGCCTAACACGCACCTGCACCTGTATGGCAAGTCGCCGCGCCCCGGACGCAAGCTGGGGCACATCACCCTGCGCGCCGATACCCCCAAAGAACGCGATTGGCTGCTGGAGCAACTGCGCCAAATCTACCCTGTAAGTCGGGTATAATGCAGTGCTTGGGCAACACGCCTAAGCCACCTTATCTGAGTTTAGGGAGGCGAACAATGAAGGTAGGTATCATCGGTGGCGGCGGGCGCGTCGGCTCGAACGCCGCGTTCACTTTGCAACTCATCGGTGCAGTTTCGGAGGTGGTGCTGCTCGATATCAACCGCGAGGCGGCAGAAGGCGAAGCGCTCGACTTGCGACACGGCGCCGCCTACTCGCAACCCATTCGCTTCAGCGCAGGCGACTACGAAGACCTGCACGGCGCCCACCTCGTCATCATCACCGCCGGGCTACGCCGACGCCCCGACGAGAGCCGACTGGAGCTGATCAACCGCAATGTGGGGCTGTTCCGCGAAATCTTGGGAAACCTCAAGGGCGTCCCACTTGCCGACGACGCAACTATCCTCGTAGTGTCCAACCCCGTCGATATCCTCACTTATCTCGCGGTGAAGGAGTCGGGCTTGCCAACCGAGCGCGTGATCGGGCTGGGCACGGTGCTGGATACCTGCCGATTCCGCTCGTTTCTGGCAGAGCATTTCGGCGTCGCCGCAACCGATGTGGACGCGCTTATCTTAGGTGAGCATGGCGACTCGATGGTTCCCATCTGGAGCTGCGCGACGATTGCGGGCGTGCCCATCCGCGATTACCCGGGCTACAGCCAAGCGGCGATGGACGCCGTGTTCCAGCGCACCAAAGACTCTGGCGCGGAGGCAATTCGGCTCAAGGGAGGTGCTGGCTACGCCGTCGGCGTCGCCATCGCACAGGTTGTGAACGCAATCGCGCTGGACAAACACCAAGTCTTGCCCGTATCGACCCTGCAGACGGGCGCGTTGGGCATCACCGATGTGTGCTTCTCCCTGCCTACGCGCATCGGGCGCAAGGGCGTGGAAACCGTGATTGAAATCGGCGTCTCAGACGAGGAACGCGACGCCCTCCAAAAATCCGCCCAAGTTCTCAAGGAAACGCTCCAAAAAGTGATGGGCTAAAATGCCAATCTACGAGTACCGTTGCCTAAAGTGTCGGAAACGGTTCTCGAAACTGCTGGGGATTGCCGAGCGCGACCATCCCCAAGCCTGTCCTGCTTGCGGCGCGACCGAATCGAAGCGGCTCGTCTCGCGCGTGGCGCGCCTGCGCACCGAAGACCAGATGCTCGACGACCTTGCCGATAGCATGGAGTTCGCGGGCGACCCTGATGACCCCCAAACGATGCGCCGCTTCGTGCGCGAGATGAGCGCCGCGATGGACGAGGACCCCCACGAAATGGAGGAACTCTTCGAGGAGGAGCTTGCCGCAGAAGGAGACGACGATGCCGAGTGAAGACCAGCTCCTGATCCAAGCCGCGCGCACCGTGCGCCAAAACGCTTACGCCCCCTACTCGGGCTACGCTGTCGGCGCCGCAGTGCGCACAGCGGACGGGCGCGTCTTCGCAGGCTGTAATGTGGAAAACGCCAGCTACGGCTTGAGCATCTGTGCCGAGCGAGCCGCCGTGTTCAGCGCGATCGCGTCAGGCGCGCGGCGCATCACGGCGGTCGCGCTCTGCACCCCCGACGGCGGAACCCCCTGCGGCGCATGCCGACAAGTGCTCCTGGAGTTCGCGAACGACCCCCAAACCTGCGTTGTATGGGTGGTCAAACCCGACGAAATCGTGGGACGCTACACCTTAGCAGAACTAATCCCGCACGGCTTCCACCTGCGCAATGCGCCCGCCCGATAACTCCGCGCAGGTATAATCGTGCTATGAAGCGGATTGGACTGATTTTCGCACTCGCATGCGGATGGATGCTCGGCGTGCCCCAGCAAGCCAACACACCCACCCTCTCCGAAGTAGACCAACTCCTGCTCGCGCTCAGCGACATCACTTGGTTCAACAACATCCGCCCGCTCAACCTCACCAAATCGCAAATCGAACGCCTCATCCCCCTGCACGAACGCGCCTACAAACAACTCGAACGCCTCATTCAAGAGGAGGCAAAGGAGCTGCGCAACCGCAAAGAGGAAATCCTAAGAATCCGCGAGGAGGTCTCGCGCGGCAAGAGCCTGCCCAAACAGTTTCAAGAGACCATCAAGCGTCTCGAAACCGACGCCGCGCAAAAACGACGCCAACTGCGCGCCCAAGTCGTAAGCGAAGTCGCCACCGAACTCAAGCCCCACTTCACCGAAGAGCAAATGAACTACATGGTCAAGCGAAGCAAGGAAGTTCTCGAATCCGCGCGAGTGGACACCTCCTCCCTCAAAGATGACCAGCTTTACGCGCTGTTTGTAGAAAGCGTGTTTTTGGATCCCCGTGCGCCCGAACTCCTCAAGGAATGGCGCAGTAAGAATCTGGAATAAGCAAGTCGCCGTGCGCGGTTCGTCGGTGGGGACGCCGACGCGACGCTGAGGGGGTTCGTAGCGTCAGCGTCTCGCTGACGAAGAAAATGCCGACGCTACAATCTTCGTCGGCGGGACGCCGACGCTACGCGATGTGGCTTGGACATTCTTGTCCAAGCACAGTTCGTCGGCGGGGACGCCCACTGTGGCTTGGACATTCTTGTCCAAGCA
>CALAMM010000130.1 GCA_937925775.1 uncultured Fimbriimonadales bacterium | reverse complement strand
CGGCGATTCGAGACATCCAGCGCACTGCCTGCGTGGGGAACGCCCCCACCGCAGTCTCACCTGAAAGCATGAGCGCGTCTGTGCCGTCCAACACCGCGTTCGCCACATCGGTCGCCTCCGCGCGGGTGGGACGCCCCTCATGAATCATGCTCTCCAGCATCTGCGTGGCGGTAATCACGGGCTTGGCATGCTGATTGCACAGGTGGATAATCTGTTTTTGCAGGATGGGCACTTCCGCCAGATCGACCTGTACGCCCAAGTCGCCCCGCGCGACCATCACGCCGTCGGCGACCTCCACGATGGATTCCAAGTCGTCGAGCGCAGCGGGCTGCTCGATTTTCGCGATAACGGGGATGTTCGCGCCGTGTTCCCGAATCAACGCTTGGAGGTTCATCACATCCGTTACGGAGCGCACGAACGAGAGCGCAATCCAGTCCACTCCTGCGCGAATGCCTTCCAGCAGGTCTTCGCGGTCTTTGGGGGTCATCGAAGGCAGGGCAAGAGTGCGGTGGGGCAAGGTCACCCCCTTTTGCGAGCGCAGCTCGCCGCCTTCCAGCACGGTCGCCTCCAGCCGTTCGGTTTCCACGCGCGTGATTTGCAGTTCAATTGCGCCGTCGTCCAACAGCAGGCGGTCGCCCACGCGCGCCGCGCGGAACACTTCCGCCACGGGTAAGGGAATCGCGGTGTCGGTCTGCTGCTCGCTCAAACAGAACTCGACGCGCTCGTGCGGTCGCAGCGTCATCGGCGCACGCAGGGCGCCAATACGGACTTTCGGACCTGCCAAGTCTAACAAAACGCCGAGCGGGATTTTGTAAATCTGCTCGGCGTTGCGGATCCATTCCAGCCACTGGCGTCGGGTATCCCAATCGCCATGCGCCGCATTGATGCGGAAGAGGTTCGCGCCCGCCTCCACCAGTTGGTGGAGTTTCTCTTGCGTGTCAATCGCAGGCCCTAAAGTTGCGATGATTTTGGTGCGTCGCATCGGCTCGCTCCATCTCCTATTGAGGGTTCCCGCTCACCACTCCCCGTACAGCGCGAACGCCATTTTGCCCGCATATACTGCGCTTGCGTCGAGCTCTTCTTCAATGCGCAGCAGGCGATTGTATTTGGCGGTGCGTTCCCCGCGGGCGGGTGCGCCCGTCTTGATTTGCCCTACATTGGTCGCCACGGTGAGGTCTGCGATGAAGGTGTCCTCCGTTTCGCCTGAGCGATGCGAGATAATCGCGCTGTAGCCGTTGCGGTGCGCCAGCAGGATGGTATCCAGTGTCTCGGTCAGCGTGCCGATCTGGTTGAGTTTGATGAGGATGCTATTGCCGCAGCCTTGCTGGATGCCCTGCGTCAGGCGGTTGGGGTTGGTCACGAACAGGTCGTCGCCCACGAGCTGCACGCGCGTGCCAAGAGCTTGGGTGAGCATCTGCCAGCCTTGCCAATCGTCCTCTGCCAGCCCGTCCTCGATGGAGACGATGGGGTAGTCGCGCACGAGTTCTTCGTAGAAGGCGACCATCTGCTCGTTGCTGAGGGTGCGCTCCTCGGCGCGGAGGATATAATAGCCTGCCTTGTGGAATTCGCTGGCGGCGACATCGAGGGCGAGGGCGACTTGATCGCCTGGCTGGTAGCCTGCGCGTTCGATGGCGCGCATCAGAAAGTTCAACGCGCAGCGCACGCTGGTGACAGGCGGCGCGAAACCGCCCTCGTCGCCGACGCCTGTGCCGTGACCCTCCTCCTGCACCACCTTTTTCAGGTGATGATACACCTCCACCCCCCACCGCAGGGCTTCTGAAAAGCTGCTCGCGCCGAGCGGCACAATCATAAATTCCTGGAAATCTGCCCCGCCCTCCGCGTGCTTGCCCCCGTTGAGCACATTCATCAAAGGCACGGGCAACACATGCGCATTCACACCGCCAAGATAACGGTACAACGGTAGCCCGCACGACTCGGCAGCGGCGCAGGCAACCGCCATCGAGACCCCCAGAATCGCGTTCGCACCGAGCTCGGACTTGTTCTCCGTGCCGTCGAGCGAGAGTAGCGTCTCGTCGATGGCGCGTTGCTCCAACGCATCCATGCCTTCCAACTCAGGCGCGATGCGCTCGTGAATGTTCTCAATAGCGCGTTGCACACCTTTGCCCAAGTAATATTCGGGGTCTTCGTCGCGCAGTTCTAAGGCTTCGTGCGCCCCTGTAGACGCGCCGGAGGGAACCGCCGCGCGCCCAAACGAGCCATCTTCTAAGTAGACATCCACCTCTACTGTCGGGTTGCCCCGCGAGTCGAGAATCATCCGCGCCCGGATTTGGTCGATAGCTGCCATCGTTTCGCTCCTGCGGGGCGAATTATACCGTCTTGCAAAGGGCGCGGTAGCGGAGACGCGCCCCCACGCCTCTTGAACGACGGCAAGGTCTACTTCATCGGCGATGGAGCCGTTTAGAGCCTCGTCCGTGCAACGGTCGCAAGAAATGGTTTTTGCCCATCGCGGCAGAGCTCAAGCGTGTCCTCAAACCCACGGGGTCTTTCGTTTTCAACCTCAAAGGGCGGGTGGTCAACGGCGAGCGCCGTTCGTATGGGCTTCAGCATGGGAGAGGTGGCTTTGAGCGCGGCGCGTGCGCGTCGCAACGCCTGCTCCTCTGCAACAGGTTGAATGCGCCCTTGTGAGCAGGAAGAGGGTGGTATGGGGCGCGGATGTGGGTCGCCGCACCCCAGTGAGTGAGATAGGAACCAGTTCAGAGATTCTGGGGCGGGGTGCTTTCTTTTTTCTCGTCTTTCTTCTCGCTCTGCTGGTCGCGCTTCAGCGCCTTGTCCCACTGCTCCTGCAGGTTCTTGGGGAGCGCGTTGCGGATTTCCTGGAGCATCTGCTGGTTGACCTCTTGCAGGCGGCGCGAGCGCTGGTCAGGCGTGAGCGAAGGGTCGTTGGTGATTTGCTGGCGGATTTTGTTGTAGCGCTGTACGATTTCGCGGATTTTCTCCATTTGCTCTGGCGTCAGGCGCATATTGGCGAGACTGCTGAGCGCGGGCGACTGCTCCTCCAACAACGCCTCGAACTTTTTGAGTTGTTCCTCGTTGAGGACGGAGCGGATGAGGCGCACATACTCCTCGCGTGCCTGACGCAGGCGTGCGATGCGCTGCTCGGAAGTCAGCGAAGTGTCGCGCCGAATCTGCTCGCTCCGATCGTTGTATTGCTTCCAGAGTCCCTCGATGCGTGCGCGTTGCTCCTCGTTCAGGTTCAGTCGTGTTGCCAAGTTCGCAGGGGTAAGCACATCGCCGCGGGCGGGCGTCGCCTGAGGTTGGGGTTGCACGACAGGTCCCTTAGAGTCCTTCTCTACAGGTGTCTCCTGCGCCCACGACGGCACGAGCATTACCAAAGCCAGAATGGTTGCGATTAGGCTTACTTGCTTCATAACGGTCTCCTCCTGTGGGATGGTTTCCCTTACAAAGTATACCACAGTTTTTGACGATTGGGCGGAGGAAGTGGGTTGTGAACTTCGGTTGGGGTAGAATCGTATAACGACTGATGGCGCAGGAACGAACGGCTGGGACAGCGCCGCCGATTGCGGCGTACGGCGCCGTGTGGTTGCTTACGCTGGCAAGCGTGCTGGTGGTGCAGTTAGCGCGGGTGACGGAGTTCTCCGCTGCGCCGTTTCTGGTGCTGTTGACCTTGGGGACTCTCCTCAGCGCGTGGGCGAGCCGATTCCCGCTCTCGGAGAACATCCGATTCGCGTTGGGAGTTGCGGACGGCGCGCTGGCGTTCCTGGCGCTGATGGGACAATCTTACCTCAACAGCTTCGTCGGTCTGGGGACCGACCCCACTATCGAGACCTACTTGAGCCTCTCGTTTTTGTGGTATCTGTGTTTGCGCAGCGCGTTGATGGTTTCGATGAGTTCGCTGGTGTTCCAGAGCGTGCCCGCGTTGGCGCTGTTCGGGTTGGTTGCCACCTACATGCTGGCGACGCAGGTTTTGTGGCTCTTCGTGCTGATGTTGTTGTCGATGCTGTTTTTGATGTTGGCGAGCCATCGGCTGGAGTGGGGGCGTCCAGAGCGGTTAGAGACGGGCTACGCGCTGCGCACGGTGTTTGCGACGGGCGGGCTGACAGGGATTGTTGCCTTTTTGCTGACGCCGTTGATGGCGCATACGGCAGGGCAGTTGATTTCCACGATGGTGGTGGGGATGCCCTTCCGACCGAACCTACGCTCCACGCTCCCTTCGGAAACGATGCCCGAGCTGCAAGTGGGGGCAGGGGCTGCCTCCCTGAGTAAGATGGAGGTCATGCGCGTGCGTCTGGAAGGGGCGGCGAAGCCATCCTACCTGCGGATGGAGTCCTACAACGCTTATACGGGGCGCGGCTGGAATCGGGGGCGGGTGTTCTATGAGGCGATGTTCAGCCCGCGTGCAGGGGTCTTCTCGCTCGCGCGCCCTTATGAACCGCCTCCCTCGCAGCGGGTCACCGCCACGATTTCCCTGAGCAACGGCTGGCATCGGAGCCTCTATGTGCCAGGCTATCCGCTGGAAATCGCAGCCCCCGTGCGCGACCTCTACTATGTGCGTCCTATCGGCGCAGTAGTGAGCCCCAATGCGCTCAGCGCGGGGGAGCGCTATACGGTAACCGCCTATTGGCCCACAGAAGACCCTCGGCTCCTCCGCAAAACACCCCCGTCGCCGCCTCATTACCCCCTCGCGCTCCGCCTTCCAATCCAACTGCCTCAGAGTGTGTTCCGCCCCAAACTGGCGGAGCTGGCGCGTCGGCTCACACAGCACCAACCCACGCAATACGACAAGGTAATGGCACTGGTGCGCTATATTGAGCAGAACACAGCATACAACTTGAATGTGGAGGCGTATCCGCCTGAGATCGATGTGGTGGAGTATTTCCTCTTTGAAGCGAAGCAGGGCTACTGCGTCGAGTTCGCGACCGCGCTGGCTGTGTTGTGCCTGCATGCCGACATCCCCGCGCGGGTCGTTTCGGGGTTCATTTTGCAGGAGCGCGACCCCGACACGGGGGAATACATCGTGCGCGAGGAGCATCGCCACCTGTGGACAGAGGTCTTTTTCGACGGCATCGGCTGGGTAGCGTTCGATGCCACGCGGAACGCGCCGGTGGTGAATGCTGGCTCCGATGCGATGCCCCAGACGGACGAATTGACACACCAGGCGCGTCGGCAGTGGTTGCAGCGCGTGCTGGATATCTTAATCGCTGCGATGGTGCTGGCGATGCTGTCGCTGCTGGTTGGACCGCGTTTGGGCATCGCGCGGCGCATGCCTGCACATCGTGCGCAGCGACTCTATCAGCAACTGGTGTTCGCGTTGCGCTTGATGGGGATAGCGCCGCCTGCGGTGGGACAGACGCCACGAGCGTACCTCCACCACGCTGTCGCTCACCTACGCCAGCGCGGTAGCGCAGCCGCGCCGATGCTGGACGCGCTGACGCCGATGCTGCTCGAATACTTCTACGCCGCGCCCCCACACAGCGCGGCGTTGGAGCCAGAAGTCGCCCGCCAAACCAAGCAAATCCAACATCAAATCCTGCAGGAACTTGGCTTCGCACGGCTTATCCTAAGGCTAATCGATCTGGGACGGCAAAAGGTCTATGGCAGTTAAGCGATACGGTGAACTCAAGGCGAGCGATTGGCGCGCCCCCGCGCCTGTCTACTTGATAGAAGGAGAGGAGCCTGTGCTGCAGCGCGAGTTTCTGACGCAGCTGCGCCGCGCCTTGTCCCTCGAGCCGCACAGTATCGACGAAACAGTTCTCGACGCCCGCGAAACCCCCACCGCCGCGTTGGGCGCGCTTGTGCAGACCATCCCGATGGAGTCGGCGCGACGGCTCGTACTCCTGCACGCTGTCAATCGCTACCATGCGGCGGAGCTGCAGAATCTCGCGCGGCTAATCGAGCAAATCCCGCCCTTCGCCTGCCTCGTCCTGCTACCCAGCCCTGCCGAAGAGAGCGAGGGCGCAAAAGCGGCGTGGAACACGCTCGTCAAAGCGGTCGAAAAACACGGCACGGTCGTCAAGCTGGCGCCCCTCACAGGCGCAACGCTTACCCGCCGATTGGTCGAAATCGCTCAGCAATCGGGGAAACGCCTGCGCCCCGAAGACGCCGAGTATCTCCAGACCCTCACCGACGGCGTTGCCGAACACGCCCTCGCCGAGCTGGAGAAGGTAATCCTCTTCGTGGAACCTCACCACGAGATTAGTCGTCTGGATATCGATATGGTGGTCGCCCCATCCCAGCAGGCGCAGGTGTTCAAACTGGTCGACTCGGTGGTTGCCCGCGACACCCGCGCGGCGATGCGCCAGCTGCGCCTGATGTTTCAGTCAGGAACCCGCGCTGAGGAGGCGGCGATGAAAACCCTCGCGCTGATTGCTCGGCAATATCGGCTGCTGTGGGGCGTGCGCATGCTCTTGCAGGCGCAGCAGCCCGTCAAGCAGCCCAACCGAATCGACCCAGAGGTTGCCCAGAAACTGCCCAAAGACCCCGATGTGCAACAAACGCTTCTCCGACAGCCGTTCTTGCAAGATCGGCTGCTGAAACAGGCAGAGCGGCTGAGCTTAGCGCAACTCTGTACGGCGTTCCACGCAATCTGGGAAGCCGATCTTGCCCTCAAAGGGCTACGCCCCAGTGTGAACGCCGCCGAAATTATGGAAAGACTCATTGTCAGGCTCACTACGGACGGCGAGCCAGCGCAGCCGTCTCACTTACAAGGAGGTTAGAATCTGTGGCGAAGCGGGTGGCGGAAAATCCGATTATCACGCCCGAAATGGTGACCCCTTCAGCACCGAATCTGGAGGTCATCGGCGCATTCAACCCAGGCGCGACACGATTGGGCGATGAGATTATCTTGCTCTTGCGCGTGGCGGAGCGACCGATTCTGGACGACCCCGACCTCGTGGGCGTACCCATCCTGAATCCCAACTGCGCCGACACGCCTCGACTGGAGATTCTCACCTTCCCGCGCCACTCACCACTGACCGACCTGAGCGACCCGCGTGCGGTGGTCTATGAAGGGCGCACCTACCTCAGCTCCATCTCGCACCTGCGCCTCGCACGCAGTAAAGACGGCATCCATTTCACCATCGACGAGACGCCCACCCTGTTCCCTGAAACAAAGTACGAAGAGTACGGCATCGAGGACTGCCGTATCACACAAATCGAGGGCGTGTACTACCTTGCGTACACTGCGGTCTCGCGCTATGGTATCAGTGTCGGCATCGCCAGCACGGAAAACTTCAAAACCTTCCGACGACTGGGACTGATTTTGCATCATGAGAACAAAAATGTGACTTTGTTCCCGCGCAAGGTGAAGGGGCGGTATGTGGCGATGCATCGCACAGGGGCGTCCGCGTTCAACGGACCGAATATGTGGGTGGCTTACTCGCCCGACTTGCTTCACTGGGGCGACCACCAGTTCCTGATGGCGCCGCGCATCCACCACTGGGATTCGAGGCGCATCGGCGCGGGTGCGCCCCCTGTGGAGACGCCCGAAGGCTGGCTGATGGTGTATCACGGCGTGAACGCGAAAGACGGCTACTGTGCAGGGGTCGCCCTGCTGGATCTGGAGGAACCGCATCGAGTCCTCTTCCGCTCGCACGAACCGCTAATCGCTCCCTCTGAGGACTACGAGGTCAGCGGGTTCTTCGAGCGCGTGGTGTTCCCCACGGGGCTGACGCCGATGGACGACGGACGCTGGCTGATTTATTACGGCGTGGCTGACCGCTCCGTCGCCGTCGCCGAAACCACGATGGACGAGTTGCTCGCGGTTGCCAAAGGCGAGTTGGCCGCGGCGGTTCGGTAGGCGGTTCAGCGCACGCTCACAAACCTCGCAAATCAAGCCCAGCGCAGGTCCCGACCAAGCCGTTCACGAGGACGCGGCTCTCCGCCAAAGTGGCGTAGGAACCAACGAACGGTTAGCCACCCTTGCGCACGCGCTCCACATAAACCCCTTCCC
The DNA here is from genome assembly GCA_937925775.1 of uncultured Fimbriimonadales bacterium. GTDB lineage: Bacteria > Armatimonadota > Fimbriimonadia > Fimbriimonadales > GBS-DC > GBS-DC. The sequence goes on along the minus strand of CALAMM010000130.1, from coordinate 757 downwards.
GCGTGTTGACTTTGAGAACATCTCCCACTTCGATGTGGAACGGAACCTGAATCACTGCGCCCGTTTCGAGTTTTGCAGGCTTCGAGCCGCCTGACGCCGTGTCGCCCCGAAAGTTCGGGTCGGTCTCCACCACCGTCAGCTCCACAAAGTCGGGCACATCCGCGCCGACGATTTGGTCGTTGAAGTAGAGCAGATACACCTCCATACCGTCTTTGAGGAACTTCGCGCCGTCGCCGAACTGCGAGATGGGCACATGAATCTGGTCGAAGGTATGGGTATCCATCACGACCCACTCGTCGCCGTCGCGGTAGAGGGTCTGCATCTGTTTGCGCTCGAGGTACGCTTGGGGGAACCGCTCGCCCGATTTGAAGGTGCGCTCGAAAATCGCGCCGTCGCGCAAGCGTTTCAGACGCACCCGCACAATCGCGCTGCCGCGCCCCTGATGCGACTGCTGATAATCCAAGATCGTATGTATTTCATCGTCTATAATGATGTTCAACCCACTGCGGAAGTCGCTCGTATCGACCATGCTTTACCTCCTCAGAACAGCATGATTGTACCTTCTTGGAACTTGGTAAGGTCGGTGCAGGGCGGTTTTGTGTCTTTTGGGTAGCAACCCCGATTTTCCGAACTCCCTCCTAAGCCCTGAGGGTGTTCGAAAAATCGTTTGGGCAGAATGCCCATCCACGGAACGCAGGTGCGCCCCTACGCCAATAACCAAGTAGGTGCAGGTACCCCCTCCTTTAGGTTCCCCCTG
>CALAMM010000129.1 GCA_937925775.1 uncultured Fimbriimonadales bacterium | reverse complement strand
ATCGACCTGTGGCTTGGACATTCTTGTCCAAGAATCGCTCTGTGGCTTGGACATTCTTGTCCAAGCATCATTCGTCGGCGGGACGCCGACGCTACGACGCCAAAGCGGGTGCGACGACATTCCTGTCGTCGCAAAACCACTCAGCAGGACGCCCCAAGTGGCTTGGACATTCCTGTCCAAGCATCTTTCGTCGGCAAAAAGGCTTTGCGACGCCAGGAAAGGCGTCGCACCCGCAGCGCGTGGCTTGGACATTTGTGTCCAAGCATTGTTCGTCGGCGAGACGCCGACGCTACGAGTGTGTTTCGTCGGCTGGGACGCCGACGCTACGCGGCACGGGCAGGAACCCCTCCTGCCGAGCGGTTAACGCTTCACATACTGGAAGCCGCGGCGTGCGCCGTGGCGCCCGTACTTCTTGCGCTCTTTCTCGCGCGCGTCGCGGGTGAGCAGCCCATTCTGCTTCAGCACGGCGCGGTATTCGGGGTTTACTTGGAGCAGGGCGCGTGCCACGCCGTGCCGAATCGCGCCTGCCTGTCCCGACAGCCCGCCACCCCGCACCGTGGCGCGAATGTCATACTGCCCCTCGATGCCCAATAGGCGCAACGGCTGCGTCACAATCCGCTCCAAAATCGGTCGGCGCAGGTATTCGGACGCTTCCCGTCCGTTGATAGTGATTTTCCCCTCGCCGGGCACCAGCCACACGCGCGCCGAAGCGGTTTTGCGTCGTCCTGTACCGTAGTATCGAATCGGTTCCATAGTGTCCACTCCTACCGTGTGAGGTCGTAGGGCTGGGGCTGTTGCGCCGCGTGCGGATGCTCCGCGCCCCGAAACACGCGCAAGCGTTTGAGCATGCGAGCGCGCAGCTTGTTCTTGGGCAGCATGCGGCTCACAACGCGCACCATCATCTTCTCAGGCTTCTCGGTCATCAGCTTGCGGCGCGTGTAGGCGCGCAGTCCGCCTGGGTACATCGTGTGGTGGTAAAGAACTTCCTCCAGTTTTTTGCCCGTGAAGATGGCTTTCTCCGCGTTCAGGATAATCACATGGTCGCCCATATCCATGTGAGGCGTGTAGGTGGGTTTGTGTTTGCCCTGCAGCAGGCGTGCAACCTGGGCGGCGACCCGCCCGACGGGCTTCCCCGCCGCGTCGACGACCCACCAAGTTCGCTGGATTTCGTCTTTTTTCATCGTATAGGTTCGTTGCAGCATAACTGTTGCCTCCTTCGCACACAGCGCGGACAAAATGTCCATGCTACGCAAGTTAATATTTTACCCGCATCAGACACAGTCCCTGCGCGGGTGCCATGTGAGTTGCCTGGATGCCGCGTTCCAGTCGCTCACGGAGCGAGTCGATCGGTTGCTTTCCTTCTCCGATGCGCACAAGTTCGCCGACGATGAGGCGTACCATGCCGCGCAGGAAACCGTTCGCCTCCAGCTCGATGCGTATGCCGTCGCGTGTGGGGCGCACGATGCCCCGATAAAGCGTGCGCACGGTATTTTTTTCAGTCGGTATTTTGACTGAAAATGGGCGGAAATCGTGTTCGCCCAGAATCGGTTCCAGTGCTGCTTGCATCGCGATCCAATCCAGCGCGTGCGGGTAGTGCCAAGCGTACCGAATCTTCCACACGGATGGGTGCGCTCCCGTGTAGAGGCGATAGTGGTACACGCGGCGTTTTGCCGAGAACCGCGCGTGGAACTGCGCGTTGACTTCTTGGGCGCGCAGCACTTTTAAATCTCTCGGCAGGCGTCGGTTCAAGATTGCCGTGAGCCGTTCCACGGGCACAGGGCGACTGGTGAAGAAGTTCACGGTCTGCCCGCGTGCGTGGACGCCTGCGTCGGTGCGACTGGCGCCGATGACCTCGATGGGTTCGTTCAGCGTTGCTTGCAGAGCCGCCTCCAGCACGCCCTGTACGGTGCGCGTGCCCTGCTGGCGGGCAAACCCGTGGAAGTCGGTGCCGTCGTACTCGACCTGCAGGCGCAGGTTGCGCATGCGCTACTCGACCAGTTCCAGAACGGCGGTTTCCACAGCGTCGCCGCGCCGTCTCCCCACGCGCACGATGCGAGTGTAGCCGCCGTTGCGTTCTTTGTAGCGCGGCGCGATGTTGTCAAACAGGTGCTTGACTAAGCTTTCATCGCGCAGGAACGCGCGTGCCTGGCGGCGGGCATGCAGGGTGTTCGCTTTCGCCAGCGTAATCATTTTCTCCGCCAAGCGTCGGGTCTCTTTTGCCCGCGTAACGGTCGTCACGATTTTTTCGTGGATGAGTAGCGAGCGCACCTGGTTGCGCAGCATGTGCATACGGTGGTCGCTGGGGCGTCCTAACTTGCGGTAGCCAGCTCCGTGGTTCATGATGAGCCTCGCCTCCTTCCTGTTTTCATCAGGCTCAACCCCATCGCGCTGAGTTTCTCTTCGACCTCTTTTTTAGCGGTGTCGCCGAAGTTGCGCAGGTTGAGCAGTTTCTGTTCTGGGGTGCTGAGCAGTTTATAGAGCGTGTCGATGCCGCCGCTGCGCAGGGCGTTCAGCACGCGCGTGGACAGCCCTAACTCTTCCAGCGGGCGATCGGGCACGGTGACTCCAGGGGGCGCGGGGACGACGGCTGCTCGATCTAATGCCCCCTCCTCGCCGCCGATGGCCATCAGGCGGGTGAACTGGTCGCGCAGAATCGCCGCGGCTTGGAACACGGCTTCTGAGGGGGTGATTGCGCCGTTCGTCCACACTTCCAGAATGAGGCGGTCGTAGTCGGTGCGTTCGCCCACCAGCGTCGGCTCCACGAGGAAGTTGACCTTCGTGACGGGGTTGAAGAGCGCGTTGGTGCGGATTTCGCCCACCGAGCCGCGTCCGCGCTCGCGTTTGATCGCCGTTGCGTAGCCGCGCCCGACCTCTACGGTGATGTCGGCATTGATGCGCGCACTGGAGTCGCTCAGGGTCGCCAGATAGAGTTCGGGGTTCACGATCTCCACATCGGCGGGTGCTTGAATATCCGCTGCCGTGACGCGCCCTGGTCCTTGCACTTGCAGGCGCAAGGTGTATTTATCGCGCGGCTGCGGAGAGTGGATACGAAAAGCCACATTTTTGAGGTTGAGCAGGAAGTGGATGGTGTCCTCTTTGACGCCCGGTATCGGCTCGAACTCGCTCAGCACGCCTTCGATGCGCACGCTGGTAATCGCCGCGCCCGGAATTGACGAGAGCAGCACGCGGCGCAGCGCGTTGCCCAGCGTCACGCCGTAGCCCCGCTCCAGCGGCTCCACTTCGAACTTGCCATACTTCGGTTCGCTGATGAGCGTGCGAACCTCTGTTTCCACCATCTGTACCGTCATAAAGTATGAACGCCTCCTTAGCGGCTATAGAACTCGATAATCTTCTGCATTTCGATTTTGGTGTCGATCTCGTCGGCTTGGGGCGCGTGCAGCACCTTGCCCTGCACCTGCGTCGGGTCATACGCCAGCCATGCGGGCGGGGTATGTTCCGCGGCGCGCGCGAGCGCGTCTTTCGCAAGCGCGGTGGAGCGCTTCGATTCGTGGATACTGATCACATCGCCCTCGCGCACCTGATAGGAGGGGATGTTCACGCGCTTACCGTTGACGGTGATGAACTTGTGGGAGACCATCTGCCGCGCCTGTCCGCGCGAGTTGGCGAAGCCGAGCCGAAAGACGACATTATCGAGGCGCATTTCGAGCTGGCGCAGCAGCACTTCGCCCGTGACGCCGCGTGCGCGTTGCGCCTCCTCGACATACCTGCGGAACTGCGCCTCACGCAGCTGGTACATCTGGCGCAGCTTCTGCTTCTCGCGGAGCTGTTCGCCGTACTCACTCATTTTGCGGTCGCGCGTGCGGGGACCGTGCTGCCCCGGCGGGAAGTTGCGTCGCTCAAGGGCGCACTTTTTGGTGTAGCAGCGGTCGCCTTTCAGGTAGAGCTTCACGCCCGCGCGTCGGCACATGCTGCATTTCGAATCCCAGACAACTGACATACTTGCTTTCCTCCTTGATTACACCCGGCGGCGTTTGGGCGGTCGGCAGCCGTTGTGGGGCACAGGGGTCACATCTTTGATGCTCTGAATCTCCAGCCCTGCCGCCTGCAGCGAGCGGATGGCGGTCTCGCGTCCTGGACCGGGACCTTTGACCAGCACATCCACTTTGCGCATTCCGTGTTCCATCGCGGCGCGGGCGGCGCGTTCAGAGGCGACCTGCGCCGCGAACGGCGTGCCCTTTTTCGTGCCCTTGAAGCCGACTGAGCCGCCGCTCGACCACGAAATCACATTCCCGTTCACATCGGTAATCGACACAATCGTATTGTTAAAGGTGGCGTGGATATGCGCCACGCCGTGTGCGATGTTCTTGCGTTCCTTCTTCGGCTGTGCGCCGGCTCGTGCTTTACGCGCCATCGTCTCTCTCCCTCATTACTTCGCCTTCTTGCGCTTGCCCGTGCTGACGGTCTTCTTCGGACCTTTGCGCGTGCGGGCGTTGGTGCGGGTGCGCTGTCCGTGCACGGGCAGCCCACGTCGGTGGCGAATCCCGCGATAGCAACCGATTTCGATCAGGCGGCGAATGTTCATCTGCTGCTCGCGCCTGAGGTCGCCTTCGATTGTATAGTTCGTTTCAATCTCCGCGCGCAGTTTGGCGACCTCTTCTTCCGTGAGGTCGCGCACGCGCTTGTTCGGGTCGACGCCCGTCGCCTGCAAAATCTTACGCGCCGAAGACAGCCCAATCCCGAAAATCACGGGCAGGGCGTACTCCACCTTACGGTCGCGCGGCAAGTCCACTCCAGCAATACGCGCCATCCTCTATTTGCCTCCTAACCTTGACGCTGTTTGTGTTTCGGGTTCTCACAGATGACCCGAACCACGCGCTTGCGCCGAATGATTTTACATTTGGCGCACATCTTCTTCACCGATGCTCGTACCTTCATCGATATCGCCTCCGTTCAGCGGGCGCATGAGTATACCTGCTCACGGAGGCGTATTATACCTGATAATCGCGCTGAGTATGCAAGTAGCCTCTGGTGCGACGACTTTCCAGTCGTCGCCCGCCCCACATAACCAACGGGCTGCACTGACTCACTTGGTGCGACGACTTTCCAGTCGTCGCCATGCCAAGCGCTACGACGGCAGGGACGCCGTCGTGCTGCAGGGATGTTTAACTCTTGTAGCGGTACACGATTCGCCCGCGCGTCAAATCGTAGGGCGAGAGCGCGACCTTCACGCGATCGCCCGGCAAAATGCGAATGAAGTTGATTCGCATCTTGCCCGACAGATGCGCCAGAATCGTATGCCCGCCCTCGATTTCCACCTTGAAAGTGGTGTTCGGCAGGCACTCCACCACCGTACCCTCGACCTCGATGTCCTTGCCTTCAGTCTTCGCCATGGCATCACCTCCGAGAGAATTTTACCTGATGGCGGTTTCCCTGCGTGTTGCCGAACGCGATTCCGCGCCGTGCTTGGCGCGACAGGGACATTTGGAGCGAGCTCTCGCTGAGCGCAGGAGCGGGGAGCGCATCGACTCGGTCGGACTGCGGTATAATACTACCCATAGCGGGTGATACGCATGCAAACCCAATCGTTTGCAGCAGCACAGGTGAACGGACAGGCGCAGAGCGCGCGGCAACTCATCGGGCGCGTGGTGGGTACGGAGCGGCAGCCTAACACTGCCTATCAGTTCTACTTCTGGGCGACGCCCGACGCGCCGATTGGAATTGGAACGCTCGTGGTGGTGGACGCAGGCGTGCGCACGGTGTGGGGTATCGTGACCGAAGGGCAGGGCTATAACGATGTCGTCAGCCCGATGTTCGACTACTTAGGCGCGGACGGACAGCCCGATTCGCAACCCCCAACCGACCGTCCTGAAATCCGCGTCTATTCCGCCGCCGTGCTGCGCCACTACCCTGAACAGCCCGTGCAGCCCGTGCCGATTGCGCCCGTCTATCTCGCCACCGAGCAGGATGTGCAGACCGCCCTGCGTATCGACGAGATTCCCGACCATCGGCGCATCCCCGTCGGCGTGTACGAGAGCGGAACCAGCATCGCCCCGATTTACTTAGACGCTGACTTCCTGCTGGGCCCCGAAGCGGGACATCTGAATGTGACGGGCACGAGCGGGCTGGCGGCGAAAACGAGCGCAATCCAGTTCCTATTGACCGCAATTTTCCAGAAAACCTCCAAAAGCGTGGCGGTGGTGTGCTTCAATGTGAAGGGGGGCGACCTGCTGTTTCTGGATTTGCCTGCGGCGCACCCGCTCGCGCAGCGCGATTTAGATATTTATCAGGCGGTGGGGGTGCAGCCCGTGCCGTTCCCGCGTGTGGAGTATTACGCCCCCTACAAGCCCGACCGGGTGAATCTGGCAACGCTGCGCACGAACCCCACCCTGCGCCATAATGTGCATCCCATGCTGTGGGGCATGCGCGAGGTGATGCGCTATGTGGAGGTGCTGCTGAACAAGGACGATGTGGACGCCAAAGCGGACGCCTTTTTGCAGTTCCTGCGCCAGCGTGTGATTGAGCCGGGCGAGTTCGCTTTCGAGGAAGAGGAAGCCGAGATACTCGCCGAGCGCGGGCTGCCCCCCAAACTGCGCGTGCGGAGTTTCGGCAACCTCGTGCGGTGGTTCGAGGTCGTGCTGAAACTGCTCGAAGCGAAAAACCAGAAGCAGTGGCGCAGCTTCGCGGTGGAGACGATTCGCAAAATCCAGAACCGCCTCGTGAACCTCACCACGCGCTTCGCAGGGCTGGTGGGCGAGGGCGACACGGCGATGGATTTGCCGTGGGGAGCGTTCCAGGATCGCACGGTGTATGTGATCGATGTCGCCAACCTCTCGGCGGAGGCGCAGGATTTGATTTTCACGCGTGTGATTGCCGAGCTGCGCGAGCGAATGGAGCAGCGCAGTCTCGGCGTGGACGCCGTCGTGGTGGTGGTGGACGAGCTGAACCAGTACGCGCCGAACACCCACCGCGAGACCTATGTGATGCGCACCCTGCGGGACATCTGCGCCCGCGGGCGGTATCTGGGACTGGTGCTGTTCGGAGCGCAGCAGTTCCGCTCGCAGGTCGACCGTCAGGTGGTGGGCAACTGCTCTACCTCGCTGTACGGGCGCATCGAAATGGAAGAAATGGCGCAGCCGGGCTACAACATCTTTGGCAACGCCGTGAAAGAGAAGATGGGGGCGCTTTCGCCCGGCGAGATGCTGGTGCGCCATCCCTACTTCAATCAGCCGGTGTTCGTGCGGTTCCCGCGCCCGGCGATTATGCGCGGGCAGGACGGGCTGCAGCTCTACAAGCCCGAACCCGATAAGTCGCTCGAAGACGCCGTGTGGGAGAACCTGCGTCAACTGAACCCGAACCTAACGCGCAACGCCGTCGCCGACATCATTGCCCGCACCCAGAACGGCAACGGCGAACCCGATAAAGACCGCGTCATCGCCGCAATGCAGAAGACCCTCACCCTGCAGCCTGCCGCCGACGAGGTGTTGAAGGTGTTCGAGCGCGAGGTTCCCAGACCTCCAGCAACTCGGCGCGTGGAGAACGGCGCCTTCGAAGCGGAAACAACGATGCCCATCGACCTTCCAGTAAGCAGCCTGCTGGATGAGAAGGACGACGACCCGTTCGATTGAAGAAGAACCCTACACACCTGAGATGCTGTGGCTACACAAGTTGGGATTGCAACGAACTAAGGGAGTGTGGTGCCCGGGGCGGGATTCGAACCCGCACGGGTTGCCCCAGAGGATTTTAAGTCCCCCGCGTCTACCGTTCCGCCACCATACTCTATATTGAACCTCTAACCCTAACACGCACAGCATCTTGCGTTTCATGACTGCCCACAAAGGGGGTTCCTGAAATAATCCCCCAGTTCTCACGCGCCTGTTTTTCAGGAAAACAGGAAAACCCGAATGGTGTCAGAGGGCTTCTCGCAGGGGGCTTGCAGGAGTTTCGCGAGGGATGGTGAATACTCTCTCGCGCTACCGTAGCCCACCTGCGGTAGCACCTCGCCTGTCGTGTTAGGGCACGGCAGGCATTTTTCAGTTTCGGGGTTCGTGAGAAGATTCCTGCCGATTCAGGGGCGAATTTCAGGGTTTCGTGCCGTTCGTGGGCTGCCTGAGTTGCACCTTGTAGGAACTGCCCCCGTCGTCTGGGGCAACCTCAAGTTCCACCGTGTAGTCTTCGGCAGCAGACTGATGTTTCGGGTTATAGACTTCGGGGAAACGCCGTTCCAGCAGCCACGAAATGGCACGCCAATCTTCACTGTCTATGGCAAGCGAGAAGGCTACTCGCTCGAGATGGGCAATAGCATTCGCTTCGGCTTGTTCTACCTGTTCGCGAAACTTCGGGTACCGCTTCAGCCAATCATAGTAGGTGGCTTTGGGCACGCCTGCCACGCGAAGGGCGACAGGCAGGCTTATGCCTTCTCGCAGACAACGGATTAGGGTCTGCTGCGCCAGTTGACGGCGGTTCCTACGGCGTGCCATCGGAAGTGCTACAGCGCATGAGGTGAGGCGAAGTCAGACTCGTGCGGGTTCAAAAATGCCAGAATTTTGTCTAACTCGCCTCGCCGACTGCAGGGGGCGAGGTGCTACACCATCACGGGTTCGGGCGCGACGGGTTCGCCTGTCGCTTCAGCCTCAGGGCGCGAGGCGAGTTCACTGAGCCGCTGGAGCAACGCGAGGTAGCCTTCCTGCGAGCCGTAGGCAAGGTAGCGTGCGTAGTTCGCTGCGCCCGCGTCGACGCGCCGTGAACCGAACATCGAGAGTTCGGGGAACCCGAGCCGTCTCCCAAGGCTCCAGATGGTTTCGGCGGTTCGGAGCATGTCGGGGCCGCCTTGAAGCGACGCTTGCACTAGCTGCCACTGGCGTTCAAGCTGCAGCTCGTACTCGGAGCGTACCTGCCCTTCCGACCGCGTGAAGTGGACGCGCTGTCCATTGTAGCGCACAGTGTACTGCAACATCGCGAAGGCGGGGGCGTACCGCAAGCAAGACTCCAGAACTGCTCGGGGTGTGGTGTGCGGATGGAACCGCTGGAGTTCCGCAGCGAGTGCGGGGGGCGAAATCGTGTAGCTGCCTTGACGCTGGACGGCTTCGCGAATGCGCTGAAGAACCACATCACGCGCCGCTGCCCCCTCGAACTCGTGCAGAAGCTGCGCCTTGTAGGCATCGAGAAACTCGATGGCGTTCGCACCGAACGCTTGCGAACGCAGGGCGCACCATGCAACCCACTCACGATGGGGTAGGAACTCAGGCAGCTCGATTTCAGGTCGCACGGGGTACTCGGCGAAGGCTCGCAAAGCGCGGCGCACGGGTTCGGGGTTCCATGATGACAAGGCGAAGGTCGGTTGCAAGGGCAGGTAGATGGGCAGCAGCGACCCGAACGGCAACGGGTTTTCAAGCGGGTAGACGCTCGCGATTAGCACGGGTTTCTGCTCAGCTTGAAACTTCAGTCGGCTCCACAAGGGGTCGCTCGGCGTGGTCGGCGTGTAGCTGTGGTAGACAAGACCGTTCGGCGCGTCGTGCGGGACATCGGGCAGGGTTGCAGGGAGCAGGTGGGGTTGGGTGTCCAGCAGTTCGGCGAGGCGGGTTGCCCAAGAGGGCGCGTCGTGTCCGAACAGGGCGAGAATCGGTGCAGGCACACTCGCGAGTGCCGTGCCAAGCCATGACGCGAGCAGCAAGGCAGCGGGCGCGTCCAACCCCGCCCAGCTGCGCAGCTCGAGAACCGCGTCGCGCTCGGGTTCAGGCTCAGTCGGTTCGGGCTTATTTCGTGGCATCATATACCCCCCTGATGATTTCGTCAACTCGGCGGAGCAGCTCGGCGCGTCGCTCGTCGAACCCGACGGCGATGAGGCGAACCGCCTGCATCAGCGTATTGTAAGCTTGCTCCTTGAGATCCCCATCCCTCGCCAGCTGTTTCGTGTTATTCGGGCGCATTCTGCACCTCCAGTTCGCTCGTCGGTAAGCCGAGCAGCGCGGCGAGTTTTTCGCGCTCGGTTGCGTTCATAACCGCCCGTTATACAGCGCACGCAAAAATAAAACGCTCACAGCGAGTTGCTTTTGCTTCGGGTCTACGCAGTGCCAATACTTCAGGGGGCAGGGCAGGGGTGAATGCCCCTGCCTACCTCGCCTGCCGTCCTACGACTTATCGCCCGAATAGAGCATCGAGACGAGGGTAGAGTGTAGCCCCTTGCGCCCCACGACGCTTGTAATCGCTTCTTCAGGGAGCGTTATGAGCGCGTGCCGATAGGCGTCCGCACCAGCTGGAATCTCGCCCCAATCGAACAGGAGTGGGGGGAACCCCAGTTGCCGCGCCATGAACAGGCAATCCCCAATCATCTCGGCGAACAATCCGTTCACGCTCCCACGCATGTGCATAATCGATATGATTTGGGGATGGGGATAGTAGACGCCATCGTGCTGCACGATTTTGCCTTCCTTCTCCAGCTGAGGCAACACGAAGCGGGGGGTGAGCGCGGCAATCATCTGGTAATCGCCGAACTCGTGATAGGTGAAGGTGCGCAGGCGTTCGAGCGTCGCGCTGTGAAGCTCGAACTCGAAATCGCCATCGGCTCCATCGGCTGAATCGGCTGAATCGTCCCGATTCGGGGGTGTCCCATCAGGCATCGATTCGCTGCTGGAGGGTTCTGCCATTTTGCCATTAATTAATAAGGTGGCAGAATGGCAAAATCGTTTTGGATGGGCTGTGCCCTCAACCTGCTTGATAACGCCGTCGCGAAGGAGAGCGGAAACGAGACGATAAACCGTGCGTTCGGGTAGACCGCATGCTTCTGCAATCTCTTTGGCGGTGCACCCCGCTCCCCCCGCCTCGCGAATCGCGGCGAGTACCTCACTGCGCCGCCCGAATAGCCCCTCTCGCTCGAGGGCCGCCGCGCCGTGTGCGAATCGTACCTCTAACAGGCTGTCGCCCTCGCTTGTAAACTCCAGCCCGACAGTGATTTCTGGGAGGAGCCGTCCGAAGTTGGACTTCTGATGGCGCAATATGATGCCAACCCAATTTTCTTCAGTACCCTGCAGGTCTACCTGAACCGCGCTGCGGGCATAGTGGCGTTTGTAGACCGTCCCATATTCGGTTCGAGCCTCGCTGGGGATTTCTGCTGTCGGCTTTGGCGAGTGATCTACCGCCAGCACGGGAACCTCCCACAAATCTAAAATGCGATAGAGGGCGATTGACGCATCGGGGTCGAGCGGCTTGCCCACAGCCTTGCCCACCGAATCGAGTATGACAAGGGCAGGCTGCAGTTCGGCAATCAGCCGTTCAATCTCAAGTAGCGATTCGAACAGCGTTGTTGGGATCTGCACATACTTCAACCCCGCAGGTGGGCGTTGTAGCCCTGCGCCTGCCGCGACAGCCCACCATCGCCGAGTATGCTCCTCAGGGTTCAGTTCTAAGTCCAAGTAGAGCACAGTCCCTTGACGACACACATCGAGCCCCAGAAACGGCTCGCCCCGTGTCACGCTCAGGGCGAGTCGCAGGGCAAGGATGCTCTTGCAGGTTCCTGAATCTCCGTACAGGTTCGTTATATGCCGCGCGGGGATCAGGTGGCGCACGAGCCACTGCTGGGGGGTTGGCGGCTCTTGGGCGAGGTCTACGACACGGAGAGCGGGAGGTTCTGGGTTTTCGCCATTTTGCCATCTTTTATCATGTGGCGAATGGCGAAACGACGACCCCTCGTTTTGTGTGTCGCGCCCGATCCCCAGCCACTCGGTTACCGCCCGCATCGTGCGCTCGCCGAGCAAGTCGCTCAGAGTGGGCAACCCCGTTGCAGGTTCGCCGCGCTGGATCGCTCGGTAGGTGTCGGCGACGGCGCGTTCCCTGTCGGCGAGTTCGGTGTCGCCAGCAACGCGAGCAATCGCTTGCACGAAGCGAAGGGCTTCCTGCTCGCTCCAGCCAGCCCGTGCGAGTGTGCCTGAAAGTGCCAACGCGAGTTCGTGGCGCTGTCCTACTGCCCAGCGACGCGCCAGCAGGCTGGCAGCAGCCAGTCGCCCGCAGGCACGCAACAGCGTGTCGCTGTCCACCTGCGCAGGCTCGCTGCTCGCATTCACCCAACCGATTCGCTCGCCCGATGGATGTATTGACGGGCGCACGATGGTCTGCCCCCTCCCCCGAAGCTCAAGCAAGCAAGCTCGCTCGCCCTGCGCTTCGGGGTCTACCCATCGGCGCGTCTGCCGAAAGTCTGAATAGTACCAATAATGGGATGTGCCCGTCGATCGGCGTCCGCTCCTCAGCTCAGTGCGGGGCAAGAAGGCATCGGCTAATCGGCGTGCGTAGGCGTCATCAAGGTCTACATCACATAAACCGTGCGACGCCTCACCGAGTATTAGCCCGATGTTAGAATTGGCTCCGAAATACTCACCTACTTCATCACTCGCGATTCGCAGATTCTGCCAACCTTGTAGTCGGGGGGCTTTCTCGCGGGTAGGAATCGGCACGACAGCCCAACCGCGAGAGAGGTAAAACCGCGCCCAATCACGAGTGTCGTTCGTTGGGGGTATAATCTGCTCGCGTCGTGCCCCTGCTTCGCCTCTGCTTGGGGCGTGGCGGGGGTTCCTCATGATTGGCTCACCTCCCCACGCGAAGGGTCGGCGTCAGGTTGCTCGGCGCGTTGCTCGGCGAGTATCGCGTCTATTTCGCCAGCCAGTGCATCACGAATAATCGCACGAACTTCACCCCAAAGAGTGCGGTAGTGCCTACGGGCACGCTTCTGCAGAGCCCGATATAGCAGCTCGTCTCGTACAAGATCTCGCACGGTTGTCATTCTGGATCACCGCAAGAAGTGTCCCACAAGCGAGGTGTGCATTTTCAAGAGGGGTCGTCGAAATGAAACACCGCGCAGGTTTTTTGTGTAGGGGTTAGCCCAAATAAAGAGAGGGCGGTTTCCCTAACTCAAGTATTTCGATGGCGCGGCGCGTTGTCCTCAAAAGAGAACTGCGCTGTTCTACGAAAAAATTTTCTTGCGCAAGCCGACGCCGAATCAGCCCCCACGAAAGACCCAAAATCTCCCTCAAAAAAACCTGCCTCGCCAGTCGCTTGAGGTAGGATTCGTCCTGCCAATGAGAACAGGCTTCACGCTTATAGCCTAAGGCGCGAAACTCGGCTTCGCGATGGTCGCAGTAGCTTTGGAGAATTTGTAGCGCACGCCTCAAGTACTCGGTCTTGCTCTCGAGGAGGGGGAAAAGGGAGGCAGTTCAGGTTTTGGCTCATTTTTTGTAAGCGTTTTGAAAAATAGACACGCTTTTGCGAGAACCGTCCCTGATTCTATTTCCTGTGCAAAATGATCAAACAATTTATGTTCATGAAGAACGCCTACGCATAGAAAGCTCCAGAATTGGCGCGGCAATTTCCATCTCTCGGCAAAATTATAGACCTGCTCGTAAAAAACGGGCAATTCGCGTAGCCAATCTTCGCGATGCCAGTGCGGAGGCAGCACTTTTGTTATCGGCTGTTTACGCCGCCTCGCCTCGAGGAGAAATCGTAGAAATGCTTGCCCATAAACCACACGCAAGATCGCGTCAAGCCCCGACGCTGGTTCTGGGTACTCGGCTCGGAGTCGGCACAGATTGAGAAAATCATCTCTGTACGGCTTGTGCGCTAACAGCTCCTGCTCATACAGCTCAAGCAGCGCCTTCTTCACATACGGAAAGACCTTCGGCTCCATTCCACACCT
>CALAMM010000128.1 GCA_937925775.1 uncultured Fimbriimonadales bacterium | reverse complement strand
AGAGTTCTACGAAAGCGTCGTAGAGTTCTACGACAGCGTCGTAGAGTTCTACGAAAGCGTCGTGGAGTTCTACGACAGCGTCGTAGAGTTCTACGACAGCGTTGTGGAGTTCTCCATGAGGTGCGTTGCGGCATGTTGTGTCCCTGCGCCATCACTTCTCGTTGCAGGTGGCTTTCCAGCGGTCGGGGGCGAACACGCTCTTGGGCAGGTTTTTGAGCAGGAATCGACGGCGGCGCGGCGAACACCCCAGTCGGAGGTTGAACACTATGGTGTGTCGTATAGGGGCTATGTGGCTTGTGCTTGCTTTGACCGCGCCTCTGGGCGTGCAAGATGCGCCTTCCCAAGAGGCACCGACGCCTGTGTTGACCGTACATGTAGTGGATGAGGCGGGCAACCCTGTGCCGAACGCCGCTGTGGGGCTGTATGGCTTGCACGATTTTGGTGGCGGGAAAGGGCGTACGGAGGTCTCGGAGCCTGCGTGGCTGAAAACTGACGCCGACGGCAAGGTCGCTTTCCCACCGCTCTCGAACCAAGCTCGCCGTGAATTTGCGGAAAAAGCCAAAGAATGGCTCCTGCTGGTCTCCGCGCCGAACTACCTCCCTGTGCGCGAGATTCTCGCGCCAGCCACAGTGCAGGGGAGAACGCACGCCGTGCGTCTAAAACGCGGTCGCCCGATGGAAATCTGGGTGCGCAACGAGACGGGTAAGTCGCTGCCCGAACCGCTTCACCTGTGCCTGTTCGAGCTGCAAGAAGACTCTACGGCTGTGTTTGAGTATATGGAAACGCAGTATGAGTTCACGGAAGCGCGCGGCTTCGAAGTGGTGAAGTTCCAGATTCACTCTCAGTTCGGGCTGGAACCGCTGGGCGAGGGGCGATACCGATGTAGCCTGCCCGAAGATTACAACCGACCGCTACTTGCGATAGTCCACCAACCGGGCTTCCTGCGCGGTTTCTATACGCGGATCGAGCCTGAGGCGGTTCGGCAGGGGCGCGCCGAGCTCCGCTTGCCCAAACCTGCGACGCTCATCGTGGAAGTCGATGTCTCCCGCGCCCCGCAGGATGCTTACGAGCGATTCTCGCTCCAAGTCAGAGCAATAGTTGAACCTGGCGACGGCTCCACGCCGTTCCTCTACTCGCTACTTGATGAGCGTATTGAGGGTCAGCGAACCGTCACGCTGGACGACCTCGCGCCTGAGAGCTACAGCGTTGCACTGGAGGGGACTCCGAAGATGCTCGGTTTCGACATGGAGAAACAAGATTTCAAGTGGGCTGCGGAACAGTTTTTCAAGCATGTCAGGTGTGAGAAGCTCACGCCCGATGCGCCGCAACGCATCCAACTCGCCTATGCTCCGCCCGATTTGAGCCAGTATCGCGGTAATCAGCAGTTCACAATCACGGTAACGATGCCTGACGGCACACCCGCTGCGAACCAGCCCTACACGCTCAAAGTGTGGGACGACGGCGGGCGCGAGCTCACGGTGCTGGAAGGGACGCTCGATTCCGCAGGGCGCGCCACGCTCACTCAGCTACGCGAGCGCGTTTCTTACTACCTCTATGTGGCGAACCGTTCTGAGATAGCGGGTATTCTCTACCTGGGCGACGACCTCCACCCGCAGCCCACCCACTTTCAGGTTCCTCCAGGTGTGGGCGACCCCGCGCCGAATGTCACTTTGCGTGCCGTGGAGGGCAACGCCACCAAGCAGCTCAGCGACTACAAAGGCAAGTGGGTGTATCTCGACTTCTGGGCGACTTGGTGCGGTCCTTGTCGCGCTGCGCTGGAGCGGCTCAAAGCCGAGTTGCCCGCGCTCAAGGAACGCTATCAAGGCTCGCTGGTGGTCATTACCGTGAGTATCGACGACCTCCCCGACCCTGTGAAACCCTACTTGGAGAAGTTGGGCTTATGGGGGCAGTGCGAACACTTTTGGGCAGGTCCTGGCGGCTGGCAAAGCCCAGTGGGTCGGGCGTTCGCCGTTTACAGTGTGCCCACCGCCCTTGTGATTAACCCCGACGGCATCATCGTCTGGCGTGGATACCCGATGTTGCTGAATCTGCCCCAGATTCTTGGGTCGGGGCGCTAAAAGGGACATCGGGTTGGATGCATACCACGGCGGCTTAGGCGGGTATAATAAGCGGTCAGGAGCGTGCCTGCGAGCGTTCACGGCAGCAGTCACCAACCGTCTGGGGGTCAGGCGCGTCTCAACCCACCTTCTGCCAGGTCAAGGAGTGAGTATGTCGGAGATTCTCATCACGCCAGAGGGCTACGAGCGGCTCAAGCGGGAGCTGGAAGAGCTGAAAACGGTTAAACGCCGCGAAATCGTGGAGCGGATTAAGGCGGCTCGTGCGCTGGGCGACCTGAGCGAAAACTTCGACTATCAGGACGCCAAGCGCCAGCAGGCGTTTCTGGAGGGACGCATCAAGGACTTGGAGACCGTGCTAAGCCGCGCACGGGTAGTTCCACGCCCTGATAACGCTGGCGAAGTGGTGCATCTCGGCAGCAAAGTCACACTCCAAGACTTGGAAACGGGAAAACAGCGCACCGTCACTATCGTTGGCTCGTTCGAGGCGGATCCGTTGCAGGATCTAATCTCGATTCTCTCCCCGCTGGGGGAGGCGCTGTTGGGCAAGACGGCGGGCGAAGAGGTGGTGGTCAACACGCCCAAGGGCGAAGTGCGCTACCGAATCGCATCTATCCAGTAGCGAATTTCCCCACCTTCGGACTATGGGTTGCAGGAAACAGCGCAGGGCGCACCGAATCGGGAAGTAGGAGGCGGACTATGGCACGAGTCACTTTGCTGATTGGCTTGACGAACGGGCAAGAGATCGACTGCCCGATTAATTCGCGCGAGGAGGCGCAGCAGGTCATCGAGGAGTTGCGCCGTTCGGATGATTTGGTGAATCTGCCGGGCATTTGCTACATTCGCGCTTCGGGTTCTTCCGAGCTGGGCGCACGGGGGGTGGTCGCCGTACACCCGCACCAGGTGGTCTACACGCAGATTTTGGGCGTTGATGAATAGCGTGGCTCAGTATCCCAGTTCAAAGAAGTAGCGTAGCCACTGCCCTGCGATTGGTGCGGCGACCGCTCCGCCGCCGCCTGCTTCTTCTGCCATTACGCAGAGGGCGACGCGTGGGTTCTCGGCGGGGGCGAAAGCGATGAACCATGCGTGTGTCTTGCCTCCCTTGCGGAACTCGGCGGAGCCGGTCTTGCCTGCCACGCGCACGCCGGGCACGCGCGCCGCGCCTGCGGTCCCCCGCTCTACCACGCGCACCATGCCCTCAATCACCGCCTCCCAGTGCTGCGGCGACGCCTCATAGCGGTGGATTACCTCAGGTTGAATGCTCTCCAGCGGTCGACCGTCGGGCGTCTGGATTTCTTTCACTAAATGAGGTCGGTACATCACGCCGCGGTTGGCGAGCCCCATCGTCATCACTGCGCCCTGCAGCGGGGTAATCGTCAGGTAGCCTTGTCCGATGCCGTAGTTGAGCGTCTCACCGCCGTACCACGGCTGTTTGAGGGTCGTGCGCTTCCAGTGCGTGTCGGGAACCAGTCCTCTGCGTTCGTGGGGCAGGTCGATGCCCGTGCGCTCGCCCAATCCGAACGATCGCGAGAGTCGGGCGAGGTTGTCGGGCCCCAACTTCTGCGCCAACTGATAGTAAAACACATCACACGAGAGCGCGATGGAGGTGTAGAAGTCCACATGTCCGTGTCGTCGCCAGCAGCGGAAGGTGCGCGCCCCTGCTCGATAGCCCCCCGTGCAGTTCACGCTTGTGTGCGTGGTAATCAGCCCGCGCTTGAGGCCCTCCAGCGCGACAATAGGCTTGAAGATTGAGCCGGGCGCGTAAGCGGACTGGATGGCGCGGTTGTTCAGTGGGGCGCGTGGGTCATTGATGAGCGTGCGCCAGATCTGACTGGGAATGCGCGGGACGAACAGGTTCGGGTCAAATGAGGGCTGGCTGACCATCGCCAGCACCTCGCCCGTGCGCGGGTCTAACGCCACGAGCGCACCGACATGCCCCTGCATCAGTTCGAATGCTTTTTGTTGCAAGCGCAGGTCGACGCTCAGCACAACGCGGTTGCCGGGCGTCGGCTCGAACTCCTGCAGGGTGCGCACGCGCTTGCCCAGCGGGGTGACCTCCGCCTGCTCGCCGCCAGGCTTGCCGTGCAGGTACGGCTCATAGGCGCGTTCGATCCCGTTTTTGCCGACGAAGTCTGTTCCGTCGTAGAGGCGCAGGCTCAGCCAGTTGTCCGCTTCCTGCTGACGCGCGGTGTACGCTTTCAGCTCCTCCTGCGAAATCTGCCCCACATACCCCAGCAGGTGAGCGAACAGCTTCCCGTGCGGGTAGCGACGCATCGCCTGCAGCGTGACTTCCACTTCGGGCAGGTTATACTGGCTCTCCAGGAGGTCGACCGCCTGCTCGAACGCCACGCCTTTTTGCACCACCAGAGGCGTGTAGGGGTTGATTTTGGGGTTCTCGATGAGTTCGCGCAGTTCGTCGGGCTGCATCCCGAGCCGTTGCGCCACGAGCGGGATGCGTTCAGGGTGGCGTCGGAGCGCATCGGGGATGACGCTAACGATTATCTGGGCGCGGTTGGTGGCAAGGATGCGCCCGTTGCGGTCGAGAATCAGTCCGCGCGGGGGCGCTGTGCGTATCAGGCGGGTGCGCACCAGCTCCGCCCGTGCGGCGAGCTCCTCACCGTTTAGAATCTGCAGATACCACAGGCGTGCCGTGAGCAAGCCCAGCACTAACAAAATGGCGAACAACATGCCGTACTCACGCCCTGTGATGGCGCGCTTCTCCTCGCGACGAATGCCCAGATACCGTTTCGGACGCTCAATCATCGCAGGCGAACCCCGTGTCGGTCGCAGCGTCGTTTGGGTTCCTTGCCTTTCTCGTAGCGTTTGCGCACGACCTCAGGGCAGTAGTCGGTTGCGACCAGTCCAGTGTCGGCGCAGATGCTGACGGTAGTGTACTCTGAGGGCGGGGGTGGTTTCGATTCGCGGGGAGTGCTGCCTGCGACGCTGGGTGTGGCCTCGCTTGGGCGCGGCGCGTCGGAGTCGCTGGAGGCGGTCGGGGGCGTCGCGCTGACGATGGCGGGCAGTTCTGGCTCCGCGCGAGCGGTCGGCTCTTCCGCCTCAGAGGGCGCGGATTGCACGGGCGGGGCGATTGGTAGCGGCGCGTCTTCCTCGTCGGGTGCGAGCTCACGAGGCTCTGGCGCGGGTTCGCTCATCAGCGGCTCGGTCGGACGCGCCCCACGCGCCCGCAACTGTTTCTCAATCGCGTTCACCTGCTCCATCAAGTCCGCCCAGATGCGCGCGCATACAGTGCCCCCGAACACCCGTTTCATGGGGCGGTACTCCCACCGCTGGGTCTGCGGGTTGTAATACTCGCTGGCGACCCAGACCACCGCCAGATATTCATTCGTATAGCCCACGAACCATGCGTCGCGGTAGTCGCTGGTGGTGCCCGTTTTGCCGCGAGCGTTCGGAATGCGTGCTGCGGCTTTGCCTGTGCCGTTTACCACCGCCTGCCGTAAAATCTCGTCCATCTCCTCGGCGCTCTGGGGAGATAGCACATTCGGCGTAATCTGTCCCGTCTGCTCCAGCAAGACGACGCCGTTGCGGTCTTCCACTCGGCGCAGCATATACGGCTCAAGCCGATTGCCCTTGAGCGCGAACACGCTGTAGGCTCTTGCCAGCTCGATGGGCTTGACGGCGGATGCTCCCAGCGCGAGGGGCAGCACGGGGTCTAACGGTGATTCGATGCCGAAGCGCGTGCGTGCGAACTCGACAACCTTGTCGACGCCCACGATTTGCGCTGCGCGCACGGCAGGGATGTTGATGGACGCGGCGAGGGCGCGCGTTACGCTCACACTGCCACGGAACTTGCCATCGGCGTTTTGGGGACGCCAATACTTGCCGCGCACTCCACTGGGCAAGCTCAGCGGCGTGTCGGAAAGCGTGGAGTTCGGCGTGAGCTTACCCAGTTCGAACGCCGTCGCGTACACAATCGGCTTGAACGCGGAGCCGGGCTGCCGACGCCCCTGCGTGATGTTGTTATACTGTGATCGCTTGAAGTCGACCCCACCCACCAGTGCGCGGATCTCTCCCGTGCGCAGGTCAATCAGCACGATAGCGCCCTGCGTGACTCCCTGCGCTCGGAACGCCTGCACGCCACGCTGCAGTGCCGACTCCGCCGCGCGCTGCATCCCCATATGCAAGGTCGTGGTAATCTTCAGGTTGCCCTGCAGCAGCAGTTCGCGCCCGTAGAGCGACTCCAGTTCGCGCAGCACATCCATCACGAAGTAAGGCGCGAGGAAGCGCGAGCGGGGGCGGTTCCGCGCCAGACGCAGCGGCTCCGCTTTCGCGGCGTCGCGCTGGGCAGGCGTGATGTAGCCCTCTTTCGCCATCAGGTTCAAAACCAAGTTGCGCTGCGCAATCGCCTCGTCGGGGTTGCTGAACGGGTCGTAGCCTGAGGGACGCTGGGGCAGAGCCGCTAACAGCGCACACTCCGCCAAGGTCAACTTTTCTAAGGGCTTATTGAAGTAGACCCGCGCCGCTGCTTTGACGCCGTATGCGCCACTGCCATAGTACACCTGATTCAGATACAGCTCCAGAATGCGCTCTTTGGTCAGGCGGCGCTCGATCTCCTGCGCAAGGATAATCTCCTGCAGTTTGCGAGCGAAGGTGCGTTTCTGTGTTAGAAACACATTTCGCGCCAGCTGCTGGGTGAGCGTGCTACCCCCCTGTTTGATGTCGCCTTCCGTCAGGTTCACCCAGAGCGCACGCGCCGTGCCACGCCAGTCCACCCCGCTATGTTGCCAGAACCGCCTGTCCTCTTTGGCAATCGTGGCGTTGATGAGGTGTTGAGGTATCTCCTCTAAAGTCGCAGGTTCGCGATACTCTTCGGCGATGCGTGCAAGCATCACGCCGTCGGCAGAGTAGATGAAGCTCGGTTCGCGCGGCTGAAAGTTCTCGATGACGCCGAGCGAGGGCATCATCTGCGCCACCTGATAATACAGTACCCCTACAAAGGTCATCCCGCCCAGCAGGAGAATCAGCAAGAGCAGGGTCAGGTACGCGAGGAGCCGCTTCCACCAGCGTCGCTTCTTGCGTTTGCGCGGCTGCGCCTGCCCACCCGTCGACACCGCTTTGCGCGTAGACACACTAAAGTATACCCCCTCATTCATGTCGGCAAAGGTTCGCTAAAACCCCAAGCGGTTCAGTCCCTGCTTCATGGAATAATGGGGTTAGGGAACCTATCGCCCTGCAGCGAGTCTAAATCGCAGGAGATGTTGGTATGTTATGGCTGTATCGTTTTTTGTGGATAGTGTCTTTTTCAGGGATTGTCGCCTTGTTGGTTATGGCGTCCAGCCCGCGTGCTGCACGCTCGCCCGTAACTGACCGCTGGGCGACCGTCGCGAAGGGACGCTTCGAGGTGCAAGTGCCGTTCGGCTTCACTCCCCACCGTGATGCGCTGACGCAGATGGGAATGAACAAACCCAACAGCCCCATCCAACTCCAAGACGCCCTGCGCATCGAACGCGGGGCACGCACGGGCGTTCAGGTAATCTTGGTCTCAATCCGAAGTGATTTGATGCCCTCAAGTGATGGAGGCTCGGCAGCTTCGCCCGAACAGCAAGCCGCTCGCCTGCTGCAGCAGGTTCACGAAATGCAGTTCCAAAACTTGAGCAAGGTATTCGCTGACCTCAAAGCGGTTCAGCATCGGCGTGTGTCAGTGCAGCGAATTCCCGGACTACGCACCGACTTCGAGTTCACCTTGACCCACTGGATCCCATGGTTTAACCTGCCTGCACGCGGGTCTCTAATCACCGTGCCCGTTTCTCAAACGGAAGCGCTGCACTTTGTTAGCTATTGCCCGCCTCATCAATACGACGCTTTTCAGCCCGCTTATGATCGGATGCTGAACACACTGAGGCTCAATCCAACCAGTGCCACGACCGCAAGCGGAGGGTGGTAAGCATGTATTCTAATCCCCTACACGAAATAGGTGAGGAAGCGAAGAAAATCAAGGTTCTGTACGAGGTCAACGCGGGGTATACGCTGACAGCGAAATTGGAGCGGTTCTTCGGCGTGTCCCTCCTACTCGCCCTGTTTGCCCTAATTGTCATCCTGTGGCGTCCCGAGTGGGCCCTGTGGAGCCAGCTCGCCGCACTTACGCTAATTGGGATCTGGCTCCCGAACTCTTATTTGAGCGAGCGGTTCGAGGACATCAGCGCGTATCGGGATGTTGTGCTGTTGTTGCTGCTACATGGCGCCCTTTCGAACCCTGTCGCGACGCTTTTGGTGTACGCGCTCTTGTTGTCGATAGCGTGGGTGATTACGCGCGGGGAGTTGGCAGCGCCTGCGCTGGTCTTCGCGCTCGTCTACACAGGGTTCCGATGCCTGCTGGATTCTATCACCGTGCTGATTGGCTACTCGGACATCGCGGATTGGCTGCGGATGCGCGTGGATTTTATGAACGCACTGCCGCTGTTGGGGATGGCGATAGGCTGGTTCGTCGGCAGCCTGTTCCGCAACGATTGAGCGGACCTCTGCCAAGTGGTGCGTGGAGTAGCCCGCCGATGGCTCTCTGCGCAGGAGAGTTTGAGAAGGAAGTGGTAGCGGCGGGCGGACTCGAACCGCCGACCCACCGGGTATGAACCGGTTGCTCTAACCAACTGAGCTACGCCGCCCCGAAAGCATTTGGTGCGGACGGGGAGACTCGAACTCCCACGCGCTTGCGCGCACTAGAACCTGAATCTAGCGTGTCTACCAATTCCACCACGTCCGCACGCGCCTTTTAATATACCCCAAACACGGGGGATGCTGTCAAGGGGTTTGGAGACAATGTAGAGTTCTATGCCCGATGCACGGTCTCAGCGCGACGCCCGACAAGAGGTACAATTCCCGTGCTATGGCGACGACGGTACGCGAAGTGCTGGGCTATCTGAACGAAATTGCCCCGCCGCAGTGGGCGTTCCCGAACGACCCCATCGGGCTGCAAATCGGCGACCCGAACCAGCGCGTGGAGCGCGTGCTGGTGGCGTTAGACCACGACCCGCGCACCGTCGCCAACGCCCGCTACCGAGAGTGCCAACTGCTGGTGACGCATCATCCGCTCATCTTCCGTCCGCTCAGCACAGTGCGCTTCGACGACCCTGTGGGGATGGCGGTGCAGGCGTTGTGCGAGGCGAAAATCGCCCTGATTGCCGTGCATACCAACTGGGATGTCGCGCCAGGCGGGATTAACGATACGCTGGCGGAACAGGTGGGGCTGGCGGAGGTGCGCCCGTTCGGCGAAGGCCCCACGCGACAGGAATACAAAATCGCCGTGTTCACCCCGACCGAGCATATCGACGCCGTGATTGACGCGATGGCGAACGCCGGCGCAGGCGTGATTGGGCTGTACCGTCGCTGCGCGTTCTACACGGCAGGCACGGGCACTTACGAGCCGATGGAGGGCGCGAACCCTTATCTGGGGCAGGTGGGCAAACGCGAACACGCCGACGAGATGCGCATCGAGATGCTCGTTCCCGCCGAGCGGCTGCG
>CALAMM010000127.1 GCA_937925775.1 uncultured Fimbriimonadales bacterium | reverse complement strand
CCGACGGTATCGTTGAGATTCACTTGAAATTGCGAGCCGTACTCTCGGTGGCGCAACTCGATTTGGCGTGTCGAGTCGTTGTAGTTTGCCACCACGCCCGTCACATGGGAGACCGCGTTAATTTTGTCGATGAAGCTTCCGATGGTCTCCGTTGCCTCAGCCGTGATGGTGTAGCCGTTGATGACGATATTCCCTGCGGGGGTTCCGAGCAGGCTTGCCAGCGTAGTTCCAGCGGCAAAGGTGCGCGTGCCGATAATGGTCGCGCGGGTGGCAGCGGTGGTGACCTGTAGCGTCACCGCGCCACTGTCGGTAGCGAAGTTGTTGAACAGCCCTCCGATAAAGATCCCCGAAATGCGCGTGGGGTCCGTGACGGCAGCGCTGATGCCCGAAGTGCCATCCAGCAGTTTTTTAGTGCCGAAGGAGGTCTGCTCAGCGATGCGGTTGATGCTGTCGATGAGGGCGCGGATTTGAGTCTGGTCTGCTTGGAGCGCGGCGTAGTCGTTGACACCCGTGTTGGCAGCGTGCAGCACGAGTTGGCGCATCGTGCGCAGGGCGTTATGCACCTCGTCGAGGGCAGCCTCAGCGGTCTTAATCATGTTCACGGCGTCCTGCGCGTTGTTCACGGCTTGCTGGAGCCCTGCAATCTGGGCGCGCAGGTTCTCCGAGATGATTAAGCCCGCAGGGTCGTCCGCAGCGCGGTTCACGCGCAACCCTGACGCCAGCCGTTCAATCGTGCGCCCCATCAGATCTGAAGTGAGGCTTACATTCCGCAGCGCGTTCTGCGACTGGATGTTCGTGTTAATCCGCAGACTCATTCCATTGACCCCCTGTTGGGTAGATGCTCCGCAATTTTGCTGTGGCTATTATCGGCATCGGTACTCGAGTTCTTTAGGGGGCTGCAGGAATCGCGATTTGTCGTTCGAATCTCGTGCGTGTGAACATTCGCGAGGCAACTTTTGCGTGGATGCGGGCGCGCGACATTCGGTACATTTTTGGCAACCCCGGCTCGACCGAGCTGCCGTTTTTGGTGAACTTGCCTGACGGCGTGCGCTATGTGCTGGCGTTGCAGGAGAGTATCGCGTTGGCGATGGCGGACGGCTACGCGCAAGCGAGCGGTAAGCCTGCCTTTGTCAATCTCCATGTCGCGCCGGGGTTAGGCAACGCGATGGGCGTGCTGTTCACCGCGCTGAAGAACCGTGCGCCGCTGATTGTGACCTGCGGTCAGCAGGATACACGCCACCTCTTTCACGAGCCGCTGCTTGCGGGCGACTTGGTGGGGATGGCGCGTCCAGTGGTGAAGTGGGCGTATGAGGTCAAGCATGCGGCGGATGTGCCCGACGCGCTGGAGCAGGCGTATCACTTGGCGATGACGCCTCCGCGCGGCCCAGTCTTCGTCTCCATCCCGATGAACTTTTGGGACGCGCCTGCCGAGTTGCCGCGTGTGAAATCGGTGCATCCGCCGAGCGCGCCCCAAGAGTTGACGCCCCTTATCGAGGCGCTGGCGTCGGCGCAGAAACCCGCGCTGGTGTACGGTGCGGGCGTTGGAGGCGCGGGCGCGGTAGGCGAGGCGGTTGCGCTCGCGGAGAAGCTCGGCAGCGCGGTCTATCACGCGCCGCTTAATTCGCGCATGGGCTTCCCCACGAACCATCCGCTGTACGAAGGGATGCTGCTGCCTGCCACGCCGCGCCTGATGCAGACGCTCAGCCAGCATGACTTCGTGCTGGTCGTCGGTGCGCCCGTGTTTCTGCTCTATCCCTACTTCCCTGGCGGGATGTTGCCGCCGGGCGTGCGTGCGATGCTGATTACCGACGACCCTGTGGAAGCCGCGCGTGCGCCTGTGGAGCGTGCGTTTGTAGGGGACATTCGGCTTGCGCTCGCCGAGCTGGCTGCGCGGGTTCCCCCACGCGACTACAAACTCCCCTCACGCGCGGTGGAGGAAGCCCGTCGCCGCTCAGACGCTGCCCGCGCACGGAGCAAGATGGGCGCGTTCTTCGTACTGCATACCCTCGCGCGCCATCTGCCCGACAACGCGGTGCTGGTAGACGAGGCGGTCTCCTCCAGCCTATGCCTGCGCGAGTTCGTGCGCTTGGGCCCAGCGAACGACTACTACACCTCTGCCAGCGGCGGGCTGGGCTGGGCGATGCCCGCTGCGGTCGGCATCAAGATGGCGCAGCCCGAACGCCCAGTGGTCTGTGTCATCGGCGACGGCTCCGCGATGTATTCGATTCAAGCACTCTGGAGCGCACGCGAAGAAAACGCCTCCGTGCTGTTCCTCGTGCTGAATAACGGCGCGTACAACATTCTCAAGAGTTTCACGGCGGCGTTTTACCCCGGCAGCGAGGGGCGCATGCAGGGGTTGGATGTGCCCCACTTAGACTTGGTGCAGATCGCTCGGGGGATGGGGGTTCCCGCCGAGCGTCTGACGACGCCCGACGCCCTCGAGGAAGCCATTCCCCGCGCCCTGCACGCCAACGAGCCTGTCCTGCTCGATGTGCTGATTGACCCGACCGTGCCGAGCTTGTTCTGAGCGGGTAGAATTCAGGCGATGAGCGATCCACTGGTGATAGCGGGCAAGTCGTTTCGTTCCCGTTTGATGGTCGGCACGGGCAAATATCCCGACGCGGAGACCATGCGTCGTGCGATTGAGGCGTCGGGCGCGGAAATCGTCACGGTCGCCTTGCGCCGTATCGATCTCGACGCCCCGAAACGCTCGATTCTGGACGACCTCGATTGGAGCCGCTACCAGATTTTGCCCAACACGGCAGGCTGTCGGACTGCAGAGGAGGCGGTGCGCGTGGCGCGGCTGGCGCGCGCGATGGGGCTGAGCGACTGGATTAAGGTGGAGGTCGTGCCCGACCCGAAGTATCTGCTGCCTGACCCCATCGGCACTTATGAGGCGTGCAAGGTGCTGGTGGAGGAAGGTTTCGTGGTGCTGCCCTACATCCCCGCGGATGCGGAGCTGGCGAAGCGGTTGGAAGCGCTGGGGTGCGCGACGGTGATGCCGCTCGCTGCGCCGATCGGCACAGGACAGGGGTTCGCCGTGGGGCTGGAGCCGATACGGATTATCGTGGAGCAGTGTCGCGTGCCTGTGGTGGTGGATGCGGGGCTGGGTGTGCCGTCGGAGGCGGCGCTGGCGATGGAAATCGGCTGCGACGCTGTGCTGGTCAACACCGCGATTGCGAAGGCGAAAGACCCTGTGCTGATGGCGGAGGCGTTCAAGCGCGGCGTGGAGGCAGGGCGAATGGCGTACCGCGCTGGACGCATCCCGAAGCTGCCCTACGCCTCTGCCTCCAGCCCCCTGGAAGGCGTCGTGCGCGAATGATCCCAGAGCGCGTGTTGATGCTGCTTGTGAACTATACGCCTGCTACCGACGCCGCGCTGGCGTTGTCGATTGCAGAGCGCGCTCTGGCTGGCGGGGTGAACTGGGTGATGCTGCGGGTGCGCGATCTCCCTGCGCGCCTCGCTCTGGATATGGGGTTGCAACTGCGCCAACTCACTCGGCGAGCCAACGCGCTGTTGAGCGTGAACCCTTACCCTGCGTTAGCGGAGTGGTGCGAGGCGGACGCGCTCCACCTGCCCGAATCTGCGCCGCCTTACACCCCATCCGCCCCAATGATGCTGGGCAGGTCGGTTCACAGCGTCGAAGCCGCCCTCCGCGCCGAAGCAGAGGGCTGCCACTACCTGCTGTTAGGCACTCTCTACCCCACGCGGAGCCACCCCGACAAAACGCCTGAAGGCATCGCGCTCCTCCGCGCGGCGCGAGAGGCGGTGTCGGTTCCCATCATCGCGGTTGGGGGAATTACGCCAGAGCGCGTCGCGGAATGCCTCCAAGCAGGAGCGCGGGGCGTTGCCGTTATTTCGGGAATCACGGAAGCACAGGACCCTGAGACCGCAGCACGGCGTTATGCTGCGGCGTTGTATGGGCACAGTTCGCAAGGCTGAACCCGACCACGCCAGAAGAATCGCTCCGACCCAGAGTACCCCTCAGTAGAACGCGGTGAGCAAGTCGACGCTCCAGCGGCGCGTGAATGAAGACCAAGTCAGTGCCACTTCCCGATAGCCGATGCGGTACGCGAGGGTCAAGGTCTGGTCGCGGAAGTCATACTGATTATATGATTGCCAAGTGTAGCCGATACCCAGACGCCAGAGGGGGCTGATTCGCCACGAGGCATCCCCGACATAGCTGACCGAGTTTGCATCCAGTGCGCGGCTCATGTAGCCTGTGAGGAGGAAGCGGTCGCTTAGGCTCCAGCTGAGACTACCTGAGAGGCGATGTCTGCCCATCAGGTTCGCAGCGAGGGCGTCCTGAGTGTAGTCATAGTTCAGGCTGAGTGCGCCGCTGTTTCCCAGCGCGTGCGTGATTCCGAGCGATCCCGTAATGCTCCAGCCCGCGTTTGGCAGGTTGCCCACGAATCGCCCCACCGTCATCCCCCCAATCAGCGTTGTTGAGCGTCCCAGCGTCTGGGGGATCAGGCTCCAGCGCACTCGCACGCCCACCCCTTCTCGGTTTTGGACGCCCAGCGCGTTCTGCGTGCGGTTCGAGGTCAGGCTGAGCGAGACGCTCTGGCGCAGGGGCATATCGGCGACGCGGCGTGGGGTGGTCTCAATAAACAAATCGGAGCGCATACTGCTGGCGCGGCCGCCTTCCCAAAGCGTGCCACCCGACAGGGTCAACCCCATTGAGTAGCCCCGCGCCTGGTGGGCGAGCTGGGCGGAGCCGTAGACACCGCGATGCGCTGGTGAGTCGAGCCACAGGGTGAAGCGCGTGTTTGGCGTGAGCGGTTGCTGGTGCCGCCAGACAGCCCCCCAATCGTTCCGCGCGAGATTGGTTATGCTAAACGCTCCCCTCCCCTGCCCTATCCGATACTCGTGTTCCAAGTCTATGAACATTCCCCGCGCGGCGCCCATCGTGCGCCCGCCCACCTGCGCCGTGCGCAGCCGCAGCGCCCCGATTTGGGACGGAGTCAGCGTGTAATAATAGGGCACATCCAGATACACCTGTCCGTTCTGCACGCCAATCAGCGTGTCGCCCCCAATCCCGGTGCCCCAGAGGCTTTGCGAATAGAGCGGCAGGCTCAGCGACCTGACCTCGCCGACATAGAACTCCGCTCGATGGAACTGGATGCGTTCCCCCGGATAGAACCAGATTTGCGCCGCCTTGATGACCAGCTCCGATTCGGAAATATCAGCGAACTGGAACAGTTCTGGGGGCGGGGGGGCGTCGAGCGGTTCAATCGCGCCCGCGCGGATTCGCACGACTTCCCATCGGCTCTCGTGTTGGCGTACTCCGTATCCTTGTAAGGAGCGTAGCTCGTAGCTAAGTTCTTCGAACTCGTGCTGTTCCGAGCCGTATTTCAAGCGGGCGTGTCGCGCCTTGACTCGCAGGTTCTCCACTTCGAGCTGCAGGTCATC
This sequence comes from uncultured Fimbriimonadales bacterium, assembly GCA_937925775.1. Lineage (GTDB taxonomy): Bacteria > Armatimonadota > Fimbriimonadia > Fimbriimonadales > GBS-DC > GBS-DC. Next base: position 2,238 of record CALAMM010000127.1, on the reverse strand, counting down.
GGCTTCGATGAGCGTGAATCCGAACCGCACGCTGGCAGTGCGTTCTTTGCCTGAGGCGGCGAGGATGCGCTGTTCGTTCGCGTAGGCGAGGTACTCGGTGCCGAGGATTTGCACATAGTCGGTGGCGCGGCGCAGGTCTTCCTGCGTGGCTACGAACAGCACCTGCACTTCGCCCACGATGCCCAGCCCGATAGCGGTCGCCGTGATGGTCGCAGTTCCGGGCAGCTGGCTGGCGATGAGTGTTGCGCGGGCGACGCCGCCTTCGGTGGGCACGACACTTTCTCGGAGCGTGCCCAGCGTTGTGCTAAAAGCGATTTGTGTGCCGTCGGAGGCAGGTTTGCCCTGCGCGGTGCGCACTTCGGCGGTGATGAGGATTTGCGATGCGCCATCGGCGACGGCGGCGGTGGGGTAGGCGGTTAGGCGAATCGCGCCGTTCGCCCAGCAAGCACAGAGGCAGAAGAGCCATAGCCCTCCTGCCCCACTCCAATATCGGCGGTTTCGACTGCCTGTGCGCATCCAACTCAGAACTGGGAGCCACCCAGCACCGCGCCCAGTACCAGCATAAAGAGGGTGAACACCGCGCGTTCGCGCTTGCGGTCGGGCTGTTTCTTCTCCTCAGCAGCGGTCGGCTGCTCGGCGGGCGGCGCGAGGCGGGCACGGATGGCGTCCCCAATCTTCTTGGTAGCTTGCGCCACTGCCTCGATGCGCGCGAGATTAGGGTCCTCTTGGTCGGAGCCGAGCCGCCCGCGCCCCGTTTCTGCGACTGAAATCAGCACCTCGCCCGTGTTCACATCGATCAGGTCGCCGCTGATAGTTACAATCGCCTCGCGCTGGTTTGGGTCGTAGCTGAACTCTTCGATGCGTCCTGCGAAGGCGAGATCCACGCCCAGCAGCGCACCTACTCGCGCCGCGCGCCAAGTGCCGTCCGCCTCACGCTCATTAAACGGGGGCGTCAGACGGTCGCGGCGGATTCGGTTCTCCTCAATCGCTCGGCGTATCGAGGGGTTCGTCTCGCGAAAACGCGCCACATACAGATTCGGCACCTCCTTCAGTTGGGCGTAGAGCGCGTTGAGTGCCTCGACTTCCACATTGAATTCTTCTGTGGGCTGCACTGCGGCGCCCTGTCCGAAGGGGAACAGCACCAGCTCCCGCGTGCCGTCTGCTGCGAAGCTGGTTTTTAGAAGCAAAGCGACAATTAACACGCCAAGACTTTTCACCTTTACCTCCTTAATAGGGCTGGAGCGCGATGCTCCAGCCCGTGTATCGTTTAGCGCGTCAGCACGAGCGGGCGTGTGGCTCGCGCGACCTGCCCGTCTTCCGTGCGTGCTTCCACCTGCACTTGGTAGGTTCCGGGGGGCACGGCGCGCCCTTGGTCGTCGCGGAGATTCCACGCGACCGTGTTCACGCCGCGCGTGGCGGCGCGCCCGCGATGCAGGTTCGCCACAGGTCGCCCGTCCGCGCCCAGAATCTGGATAGTGGTTTGCGCGTTATCTGCCAGCACATAGGAGATGGAAACGCTGTTGGCGCCGCGCCCTGCGCTGCTGACGCTTAGGTTAGTAATCAGTGCGCCCGTGCGCGCTGCGCGTTCGACCGTGAGCTGCAGGCGCGTGCGCCCTGTGGAGACGAACCGATATTCAGGGGTCGTGCGCAGGTCTACGGTGCGACCGGTGTTCAAGTCGGTCAGGCGCAGGCGGTAGCCCTGCGGCACGGTGTTCAGGTTCGGGAAGGTCAGCGTCACCTCCTCGCCGGGCGCAGCTTCCACCAGCAGGTCAAACTGCTGTCGGTTCGCAAGGGGGCGGATTTCCTGCATCAGTGGCGTCCCTGTGCCCGACTTCAGAATGGTTAGGTTGACAGGGCGTTCGGGCAGCGGCGTGGGCGGCTCTTCGATGTCGCCTGCGCTGCGAATGCCGCTGATGCCGATGAAGTTCTGGGTATCCACGCCGCGGCTGGTGCGGGCGACAATCTGCAATCGCCAGTCGTTAGGGCGGTTCCCCAGTTCACTGGTGGAACGGGTAATGATACCGCCGAAGCCTGTGCCAGGCAAGAATACAGGCGGATAGACAAACTCGACATCCTCGGCGCACTTAATCCAGTAGCCTCTGTGGGGCAGCAGTGGCGTGTTCGGGTCTGAAGTGAACTTGTATTCGCCTGCAAACTCGTCCCAGTAGTATAGCACGCCGCGGATTACGCCCCGTTGCGCCGCCTCAAAGAAGCTCAGGCTACGGCGCGGGTCACTGG
>CALAMM010000126.1 GCA_937925775.1 uncultured Fimbriimonadales bacterium | reverse complement strand
CAACGACGGCATGGTCGACGACGCTGACCTGCTGATTGTGCTGTTCAACTTCGGCTGCGGTTCGTAGCCCTTACCCCCACCCCCCTCTCCCACACGCGGGAGAGGGGGGAAAGTGCGTTCCCCCGCGCGGGACAACTTGGTTACAGTTTGATGCCCCTACCTCCAACTCACCCCTGCATGAAGGAGAAGAGCGATGACCAGCCTCTGATTGCTTCATAACGCGCTCCTATGCGCTGCGCACTCGTGAACTGGCGCAGCTGCAGGGAGTTGCGGCTCGTTGTAGAACATAGCCGTATGCGACGCACGGGGCGAATTCAGGACTGGAAACCGAAAACCGACGAGAAACTGCTGATTATCCACGCGGACGACTTTGGCATGTGCCACTCGAAGAACCGTGCCACCATCCGCGCGTTCGAAACAGGCGTCATCAGCAGTGCGAGCATTATGATGCCCTGCGCATGGGTGGCGGAAGCGATCGAGTGGGCTAAGAAGAACCCCGCCGCAGATGTGGGACTGCACCTAACGCTCACCAGCGAGTGGAACTCGATTCGCTGGCGTCCTATTGCGCCTGTGGACAAGGTGAAGGGCTTGCTCGACCCGCAAGGCTATATGTGGCGCAGCGTGGAGGATGTGGTGCGCCATGCAAAGCCGCAGGAAGTAGAGACCGAAATCCGCGCCCAGATCGAGCTTGCGCTGCAGATGGGACTGAAGCCCACTCACCTCGACTCGCACATGGGCACGCTCTACGCTGACCCCCGCTTTTTCGAGGTGTTCCTCAAGGTGGGGATGGAATACAAAATCCCGCCGATGGTGTTCAGCCCCACGCCAGAGGTGATGGTGATGGCGGCTGCACGGGGGTTGAACTACCGCGAGGTCTACCAGCGCATTCAGGCAGCGGGGCTGCCCACTATCGACTCTCTGAACCCCCAGTACGCGCCTGGCGAGAGCAAAGAGCAGCACCGCCAGCGACTGCACCATTACCTACGCACGCTCAAGCCCGGCGTGAATGAACTTATCGTGCATTTGGGGATGGATGACCCCGAAGGCAACGCGGTTACTGGTGGATGGCGGTACCGCGTGCAGGAGCTGGAGATTCTGCAGGAGCCGGAGTTCAAGCGCATCCTGCAGGAGCAGCAGATTCGGCTGTTTACCTATCGGGAGTTGGCGCAGCTGTACGATTACCCGCGCTAATGTTAGTAAGGGGGTAGGGTGCGCCGCCCCACATGAGCAAGCACCACTGCAAGGAACAGTAGGTTTCGGAGGAGGCGCACAGGAAAGAGCGGGCGCGGTGCCGGCAGAGGCGTGTGTCGGCTGAGAGCGTCTACGACGCGCTCGGCGAGGCTGCGCAGGAGTGCAGGACGAGCGAGTGGGTCTTTCAGTCGCATCTGCCAGCGCGCGGGGACACTCTCTGCGCCCCTCTGCGCACCCATCCATATGCCCAGTAGGGCAGCCGTACTGTCGGTGTCGCCGCCACAGCGAATCAGCGACTGGACCGCCTCCTCGAAACGGCTGGGGTAGCAGAGCCATGCATGGAGCGCGGCGGGGATGGTGTGGTAGATGTAGCCCGATACGCCGCGCGTCCAGCCCTGAGCTTGGGTAAACGCTTCAGGCGTATGCCCCGCAGCCACGCTTTTCACGGCAGCCTCAAGTAGGGTGCGCAGCTCGCCCTCAGCACCCTCGATGACGGGCGCGACCGCGTGCGGCGTGAGGGCATTCCCGAAATGGAGCGCCGCGAGCGCGCCGAACTCCGCGGCGATCTGCGCTCCGTGCAGGGCTTTCGGGTCCGTGTGGGTCAGGGTGGTGGAGAGGTGTGTGAGTTTACTGCGCAGAGCGGAGTTCTCAGCACAAGCGACCCCGATAAGCGCAGCGCGCAGGGCAGGCGCGTTGCCCGCCGAACGCACGCCACTCCGCCGAGGAGAGAAACCCAGCCAGAGTTTGACGCCTGCCCGCGCAGTCGCCAGCCCCGTACCAGCAGGGAGTGCGGCAATCCAGACCCGCAGCTCATGCGCCAGTGCCTGCAGGAACAGCTCCGCCTCGCCGCCGCTACGCGCCAGCGCACGGGCGGTCATAATGGCATGCTCGGCGTCGTCGGAAATCAGCCCGACACCCGACACCAGGTGGAACCTATCGGTTCGTGGGAATAGGCGCACGGCGCGTCTCGGCGACAGGTTCTCATAGGCAATCCCCAGCGCGTCGCCCACTGCCGCGCCCAGCAACGCCCCGTAGAGGCTCTCTATTCGCTGTGGGAGCGCATCTTGCATGCCTCTACAAACGCTTCGAACAGTCGGCGCGTGGCGGGCGCGTCGGGATCGCGCTCAGGATGCCACTGCACGCCAATGAAAAAGGGATGCTCGGGGTCTTCAATCGCCTCAATCACCCCGTCGGGCGAGTAGGCAGTGATTACCAGTCGCTTCCCCAGCTCTTTAATCGCTTGATGATGAGCGCTGACGATTTCAAACCGTGCCTGACCCTCGATCTGGTAGAGCTTGGAGTTGGGGCTTATTTCCACGAAGTGGCGCGGGAACGGCGCGTCTTCACTGGAACGCTGGTGCGCAAGCGACACGGTGGGCAGGTCAGGCAGGTGCTGGTAGAGCGAGCCGCCACGCCAGACATTCAACAGCTGGCAGCCGTAGCAGATGCCCAGAATCGGCTTGCGACGCGCCTCGAACGCCTCCAAGAGCGCCCACTCCTCCTCGAAACGCGCCGCGTTCACTAAGTGCGCTTTCGGGTGGAGCGCCTCGTCGTAATACTTGGGGTCAATATCGTCGCCGCCAGGGATGAGCAATCCATCCAGATGTTCCACCAACGCCCAAGCGTCTGCGCCCGGCGGAATCAGCACCGCCACACCGCCCGCTCGAAACACAGAGCGCGCGTAGCCGTCATTCAAACTGACCCGCCCGCTAATCTCATCAACCGATTGCCAGTTCGCAGTAATCCCAATAAGAGGCTTCACTCCGCTCATCAGAAGAAAGTATACACCAGCGGCTCGAAAAAAAAATGAGCGACGCTGTCGAAAGGAGGATCAAAGCCCAGCGCCGCTGACATCTATCCAATTCGCCCTGTTGGAACGCCCTTGCAGGGCATTCCACCCTATTAAGACTCAAAACTCCCTGAAAAGCGGACAGCAATTTGGGGGAATTCGGGGGAAATTCGGCACCGAAGTGGAGGTTGTTGGCGAGACGCCGACGCGATGCAGAGAGTGTGATGCTCTGATTCGCCTCGCGGCAAACCCGCCTACAGCTTCTCCTCGCCAGTGAGCTCGGTGATGGGCAGCAAGTGCCCCAGTTTCTCCGCCTTCGTGCGCAGGTAGCGGATGTTATATGGCGTCGGCGTAGAGACAAGTGGCACATGCTCCACAATTTCCAATCCGTAGCCCTCCAGCCCCGCGATTTTCTTGGGATTGTTGGTCATCAGGCGGATTTTACGCACGCCCAAGTCCAGTAGCACCTGCGCTCCCAGTCCGTACTCGCGCAGGTCGGGCTTGAACCCCAACGCTTGGTTTGCCTCGACCGTGTCCAATCCGTGTTCCTGCAGGTGGTAGGCGCGCAGCTTGTTCACGATACCGATGCCGCGCCCCTCCTGCAGGATGTAGACCAGCACGCCGCGCCCTGCCTCACTGATTTTACGCAGGGCCAGCTCCAGTTGTGAACCGCAATCGCAGCGCAACGAGCCGAGCAGGTCGCCCGTGATGCAGCTGGAGTGCATCCGCACCAGCACAGGTTCGCCGTCATCTACCTTGCCCATCACCAGCGCAAGGTAGGGATTGGGGTCAACTTCCGACTCGTAGGTGTAAACCGTGAATTCACCGTAGCGGGTGGGTAGGAACACTGGAGGTGCGGCACGACGGATAAGTTTCTCGTGCTGGCGGCGATAGGCAATCAGGTCGGCGATGGTGAGGATTTTGAGATGGTGCTTGCGGGCGATTTCGATGAGCTGTGGCAGGCGTGCCATCGAGCCGTCCTCGTTCAAAATCTCGCAGATGACGCCCGCAGGGAACAGTCCCGCAAGGCGCGCGAGGTCGACAGCGGCTTCGGTATGTCCTGCGCGGCGCAGCACCCCCCCTGGCGCCGCCCGCAACGGGAACACATGCCCTGGACGCACAAAATCCTCAGGTTTCGCATTTGGGTCGCAGAACTTTTTGATGGTGAGTGCGCGGTCGAACGCTGAGATGCCTGTGCTGATGCCCTCGCGAGCGTCTATCGCCTCTGCCATCGGCGTGCCGAACTGCGCTGTGTTCGACTTGGTCATCATCGGGATGCCCAGCTCATCCAAGCGCGCGCCATCGGTGGGCAGACACAGCAACCCGCGCCCGTGCACCACCATAAAGTTCACTGCTTCGGGGGTGACCTTCTCTGCCGCCATGAGGAAGTCGCCCTCGTTTTCGCGGTCCTCGTCGTCGACCACGATGAGCATCCCTCCAGCGCGGATAATCTCGATTGCTTCCTCGACGGTTGCGAAAACCTGCGGGTCGCGCTCCGCTGCAGATGCAGGCGTCAGCATATCAGGTTTCATAGGTAGATTATACCTGTTCATGAGACCTCGTGAGTGTGGGTTTACCCACGCCGTTGTGAGGAAACAGCGCACGAGTCCCCGCAGACGAAACACACTCGTAGCGTCGGCGTCCCGCCGACAAACTGTGCTTGGACAGGACTGTCCAAGCCACAGCGCGTAGCGTCGGCATCCCGCCGACGAAGCGTGCTTGGACAAGAATGTCCAAGCCACACTCGTAGCGTCGGCGTCCCCGCCGACGAACTGTGCTTGGACAAGAATGTCCAAGCCACGCACTGCGGGTGCGACGCCTTTCTTGGCGTCGCAAAGCATCCTTGCCAAGAAAACCCGCGACGACAGGAATG
>CALAMM010000125.1 GCA_937925775.1 uncultured Fimbriimonadales bacterium | reverse complement strand
ACGCAGGTGGCAGTGCTGTGTCTACTGGGGCTGTACCTGGCGTCGGTGAACGGCACGCTGCCGATGCAGGTCTATTCGGAGGGGGTCAAGGGGCTGATGCAGATGCCGTCGCTGATAGCGCGGGCGTTGGAGACCGAGCCGCAGGTGCGCCAGATTGCCGAGCAGGTCTACCAGACCCCGTTAGCGTTCTACCTGGGGCGCGGGGTGGACGCCTATGTGGCGATGGAGGGCGCACTCAAACTCAAAGAGATTGCCTATGTGCCCACCCAAGAGCCGCCCGCAGGCGAGATGAAGCACGGACCGCTCGCGCTGGTGGAGCCAGGCGTGATTGCGGTGTTCATCGCCACACAGTCGCGCACCCGCGAGAAACTGCTGGGCAACCTCAAGGAGATTAAGGCGCGTCAGGGCACGGTAGTGCTGATTACCACCGAGGGCGACACGCTGTTGCCCCAAGAGGCGGACTACACGGTGTATGTGCCTGCGCCGACGCTGGAGGAGTTGGCGCCGCTGGCGACCATCCCCGTGTTGCAGCTGTTCGCCTACCATGTGGCGCGGTTGCGCGGATGCGAAATCGACCAGCCACGCAACTTGGCAAAGAGCGTGACGGTGGAGTAGCGTGCGCCACCAAGCGATTCGCGAAGGAACCCCTCAGTCGCGTCAGCATCTCGCCGACGAAAGTGCCCACCCTGTAAGGTTTCAGAGCCTCCTCCCCCTGTTCGGGGAGAGGAGGCTATCGTGCAGGTCAGTTTAACACGCGCTGCCGAAGGCGAACAGCACGGCGAGTAGATCCGCGTCGTTCCACCCCGTCGACCTCACCTTGTGAGGCATAGCCCTGCCCGCTATGCACACCGCCTTGGTATCGGGGGCTTGTTCAGGTACAATCCTCGCGTGCGTGCGGAGCAACTGGAGTCAGTGTTTGAGCGGCTCAGGGCGCGGGGTGAGGCGGCGCTGATTGCCTACTTCACGGCGGGCGACCCCTCGCTGGAGCAGCTACCCGACATTCTGCACCTGCTTGAGGATTCAGGGGTGGATATGGTCGAGGTGGGCTTCCCCTTCAGCGACCCGTTGGCGGACGGCCCCGTGATTCAGGCGGCGATGCACCGCGCGTTGCAGCGTGGGACGACAGTGCCGCGCGTGCTGGACACTGTGGCGCAGGTGAGTGCCACCCTGCAGATTCCGCTCATCGCCTTCACCTACTACAACCCTGTGCAGCGCTACGGTTTGGAGCGGTTCGCCCGCGACGCGGTTCAGGCGGGCTTCAGCGCGTGCTTGATGACCGATCTGCCGCCCGACGAAGCCGACGAGTGGCTTGAGTACGCCCGCCGCTATAGCTTACAGCCGATTTTCCTGCTCACACCGACCAGCACGGAGGCACGCATTCGTCTCGTGGCGGCTCGCGGCAAAGGGTTCATCTACTGCGTGTCGCGCACGGGCGTTACGGGGGCACGCGACCAGCTCCCGCCCGACCTGCCCGACCTCATCGCGCGGATTCGAGCGCATACCGCGATGCCGATTGCCGTGGGGTTCGGCGTCTCCAAGCCAGAGCATGTGCGCCAGATTGCCCAGATTGCAGATGGCGCCGTAGTCGGCAGCCAACTGGTGCGCTACCTGCACGAGTTTGCAGGGTCGCCCCACTGGCAAGCCGCGCTGGGCGAATACCTGCGCGGGCTGAAAGCGGCCACGCGCAGGTGAGACCACCCGACCTTCGCGACGGTCAACCTCGTATCCGACGCGGACACGCCAACGCCGCCAACCCCAGTCCCAACAAGGTCAGGCTCGCCGGCTCAGGAACCAGCACCCCCTCCGCACGGAGATTAATGGCGAGGTCGATGTTCAGCCCAATTTCCTCCAGCGTCAGGTCGAAAATCAGGTTCGCGGTGTTGCCAGGCGGCAGAATCGTGGGCAAACCGAACTCGAAGGGGGGTAAATCCAGGTTCGGGTTGAAGGACTGGGAGAAGTTGAGCGTTTGCAGGGATGTGATGAGCGCAGTGCCGTTGCTGACCACGACCTGTCCCTGCAACGGCAATACGAACGGGACGGTCTGCGCGAGGGGGTTGCCCAGCAGGTCGGCCGCGAAGGTTAGGTCAACCAGCACCCCTGCGGTGAAGTCGTACTGGTTGGAACCTGTGGGGGTCAGCACGCCTGCCCCTACGCCCGTTTGTACCGCTGTAAACTGGCTTAGGTTCACGGAGCCAACGGGGAAACTAATCCCTTGACTGGGCAGGACATAGACCGAGTCGGGATTGCGCGTGCGGAACGACTGCCCTGCAAGGGTCAGCGTGACGGGCAACACCGCTGGTCCGTTGGCTAAGAAGTTCAGCGACAGGTTCTCGCAAGTGAGGGTGTTGTTGCTCCCGTCGACGGTAGCGCGAAAGGTTCCACTTGCCTGCCGATTGAGGTTTCCGCCAATCGTCGCGCCCAAGCTGATATTGACAGGCACATTCTCGGTCGGTCCAAAAGGGCCGAAAAGGCCTGGCTTAGTGCGCGTGCCGTTGGGGTTCGTGTTTTGGTCATAGTTGCCGACGAGTGTGCCCTGCGTGCGCGCGGAGAGGGACAGGTTCCCGCTGATTCCGCTGGGTGGGGCGACGACGGTGAAGTCATAGAGTTGCGCTTGCGCGAGGCTGAACGCCCCCGCCGCGCTTGCGAATACCCAAAAGAGCCTGATACCTTTCATACACAGATACAGACTCAGGAAACAGGAAAAAGCGGACAGGGCGACGGCGTCGTCAAAACAGGCGCAACTGGTCTTCGCCTTCGGGCACGATAGGTTGCTGCTCTTCCTGCAGGCGGCGGAGCTCTTTGACGCGCTCCCGCGCTGCCCTCAAATCGTCCACCAGCGAGCGGTAGGCTTTCTCATACGCCTCTCCTGCCTGACGCAAGATGTAGGCAGGGTGCAGCGCGGCGATGACTGCAGGCGCGTAGCGGTTGCTGAACCACTGTCCACGCTCCTGCATTATTTTGAAGTTCGGATGGATTAAGGTAGACGCGGACGGTGCGCCCAGACACACGATGACCAGCGGCTTGATGAGCGTCAGCTGGGCGTCGAGCCAAGGGGCGCACGCTCGAATCTCCTCGTGCGTTGGGGGGCGATTACGCACGCGCCCGTTCTCGATAACCGCGGCGCGACACTTGACGATGTTGCAGATGTAGACATGGCGGCGTGCCATGCCTGCCTCGCGCAGGGCTTTGTCCAGCAGGGCGCCTGCTCTGCCTACGAACGGGCGTCCTGTGGCATCTTCCTGCTCCCCAGGTCCTTCGCCGACGATCACAAGGGGCGCGCGTGGGTTCCCCTCCCCGAACACGACATGCGTGCGCGTCTGGGCAAGCGGGCAGGCGAGGCACTGTTTCGCCTTCGCTTCAACCTCAGCAAGGAGCTCTTCAACGGGGCGCTCCGTCATGGTTCACCTCCTGCAGGGCACGCTGCAGGCGCGTGTAGGTCTCGCTCAGGCTTTCGGGCAACACGCGCGTCTCGCCTACCGTCGCCATAAAGTTCGTATCGCCATGCCATCGAGGCACAATGTGCAGGTGCAGATGCTCCTCGATGCCTGCGCCCGCCGCACGCCCCAGATTGAACCCCACATTGAAACCGTCGGGGCGGTACTCCCGCTCCAACGCCCGCAGGCACAAGCGCGTGAGATGCCCCAAATCCTGCCACTCTTCATCGCTCAGGCTCGCTAAATCGCGCGTGTGCCGATAGGGCGCGATCATCAGATGCCCGCTGGTGTAGGGAAACAGGTTCAGGATCACATAACAGTGCGTGGAACGCCAGACGATCAGGTTCGCCGCATCATTCTGCTCGGCAGGCTTGGCACAGAAGAGACACTCCGTGCTCGGCTTGCCCGCCGTGCTAACATACTGCATCCGCCACGGCGCCCACAAACGCTCCTGCATATCGGTATTATACCGCTTCGCGGTACCCTCAGCAATAAAAGTGCCTCTCCCCTGCGCTTAACATTTTCTTAACATCCTTAAGGGGTATCCTATAGGAGGTGGAGCGAGTGATTTTGGAAACGCAATCGGCAGCTTCAGGGGCGCAGGCGACGCCTGCTGTGCGGATGTCTACGCGCCAGCTCAATCTTTACTACGGCGATTTCCATGCGCTCAAAGATGTGAGCCTCGACATTCGTTCGAATAGCATTACCGCGCTGATTGGTCCGTCAGGGTGCGGCAAGAGCACCTTCCTGCGCTGCTTGAATCGCATGAATGACCTCATCGAGGGCGTGCGGATTTCGGGCACTGTGACGCTCGACGGCAAGAATATCTACGACCCCGATGTGGATGTGGTTGACTTGCGCAAGCGCGTCGGGATGGTGTTTCAAAAACCCAACCCGTTCCCGATGAGCATCTACGACAATGTCGCCTATGGTCCGCGCATGCATGGCATCCGCGACAAGCGCATCTTGGACGAGATTGTCGAGACGAGCTTGCGTCAGGCGGCGCTATGGAACGAGGTTAAAGATAAACTCAAGCAATCGGGGATGGCGCTTTCAGGTGGGCAGCAGCAGCGTCTGTGTATCGCTCGCGTGCTGGCGGTCAACCCCGAAGTGATTTTAATGGATGAGCCGACCTCTGCGCTCGACCCGACCGCAACTTTCTACATCGAGGAACTGCTTACCGAGCTGAAAAAAGATTACACTATCGTGATTGTGACGCACGGGATGCAGCAGGCGGCGCGTATCTCCGACTACACGGGCTTTTTCATGATGGGCGTGCTCCACGAGTTCGACACGACGGAGAAAATCTTCACGAACCCCAGTAAAAAGGAGACGGAGGACTACATTCGCGGGCGGTTCGGCTAATCAGCGGGTACAATAACCCCGCTGTGTTCCGCAAAATCCTGATTGCTAATCGGGGCGAGATTGCGGTGCGCGTCATTCGCGCGTGCCGCGAGCTGGGGATTCAGAGCGTGGCGGTCCACTCCGAAGCCGACCGCGAAGCGCTCCATGTGCAGCTTGCGGATGAGGCAATCTGCATCGGTCCCGCGCCCAGCGTAGAGAGCTATCTCAATATCCCCCACATCCTTATGGCAGCGCAGATTACGGGCGCCGAGGCGATTCATCCGGGCTACGGCTACCTTTCGGAGCGGAGCAGCTTTGCCGAGGCGTGCGCACTGCAAGGCATCAAGTTCATCGGTCCGCCGGTCGAAGCGATTACGAAGATGGGCGACAAGTCGCTGGCGCGGGCGATTGCGCAGCAAGCGGGCGCACCTGTGCTGCCTGGCACCGCGCAGGCGTTGCAGAGCGAGGACGAGGCTGTGGCTGCCGCGCGTCAGATTGGGTTCCCCTTACTAATCAAAGCGGCGGCAGGCGGCGGCGGGCGCGGCATTCGGCGCGTGATGCACGAGGACGACCTACTACCCGCGCTGCGTATCGCCCAATCCGAAGCGCAAGCCGCCTTCGGCTCGCCCGAAGTCTACCTCGAAAAATATATCCCCGAACCCCGCCATATCGAAGTGCAAATCTTAGCCGATGAGCACGGCAATGTGCTGCACCTCTACGAGCGCGAATGCTCCATTCAGAACCCCCGCCATCAGAAGATGCTCGAGGAAGCCCCCGCGCCCAACCTCCAGCCCGAAACGCGCCGCGCCTTGGGGGAGGCCGCAGTCAAAGTGGCGCAAGCGGTCGGCTATCAGAACGCGGGAACCGTCGAGTTCCTGGTGGACGCCGACGAAAACTTCTACTTTATCGAGATGAATACCCGTCTGCAGGTCGAACATCCCGTCACGGAGGCGATTACCGATATCGACATCGTGCAGTGGCAGATTCGCATCGCGGCAGGTGAGCCGTTGCCCTACCGCCAGAGCGACATTCGCCCTCGAGGGCACGCGCTTGAGGCACGCCTGACCGCCGAAATCCCAGAACAGGACTTCACCCCCTCCACAGGGCGCATCAGCGAGTGGACGCCCCCAGGCGGACCGGGCGTGCGCGTAGATAGTCATCTCTACACAGGCTACAGCGTCCCACCCTACTATGATCCGCTACTGGCGAAAATCATCGCCTACGCGCCGACACGCGAAATGGCGGTGGCTCGGCTTCATCGCGCCCTGCTGGAGACGCGCATCGCGGGCGTCCACACCTGCCGCGAGTTCTTGCTCCGAATCCTTGACACGAACGAGTTCCGTCAGGGCAAGGTCTCCACGCCGTTTGTATCGCGCCTGCTCAAGGGCAACCTCACGACAGGGGGTGTGCGGTGAACGGCAAGTCTTCGGGGCGACGCACGGTGCGAGAATGGGCATTACGCGCCCTCTATCAGGTGGACCTCGGCGGGAAATCGGCGGAGGAAGCCGTCGAGGAGGTTCTCAGCGTCGCGGGACTGGAGCCAGACGACGCGGCCTCCGTGCGTGAACTCGTTCTCGGCGCAGCCCGCGCCCAACTCACAGAGCTGGACCCGCTTATCCAGCAGTACGCCCGCGGCTGGACGATTGACCGCATGGCGGTGATCGACCGCAATCTGCTGCGCCTCGCGCTCTATGAGCTGCGCTATCACCCCGAACAGCCGTACAAAGTAGTCATCAACGACGCCATCGAGCTGGCGAAGAAGTACAGTACCGCAGAGTCAGGGCGATTCGTGAACGGGGTGCTGGGCGCGATTGTGCGCCAGATGTATCCCGAAGAATCGGGTTCGCGCGAGCCAGAGCATTAACTTAGCAGCTCGGCGCCCTGCAATCTACCGTCAAGGGCGATTAGCACGCCCAGTTCCTGCGCACGCTGGCGCGCCTTCGGCGTTAGCGTGCGCCCCATCGCCACGCCGATCGCGGTATAGCCATGCTTTTGGAGGATCTGAGCGCGTTGATAGGCGCGTTCAACATCGCGCACGCCCACCCCCCATGAGACTTCGACCACCATCCAGTACTCACGCCCAGAAGCTTTGGTGAGCGCGTGGACGAACAAGTCGGCGTAGAGCAGCTCCACCGCGTCGTCTTCCTCCAGTATTAGCGTTTCGCCGATCAGCGGATACAGCTGCTCCGAGTCGTAAATACGCATTTTTTTGAAGTATCTGCCCAGCACGGCAGGGAGGCGTCGGCGTGCCTTGAGTTCTTCGTTATCGCCCTTGAGCGCGGCGACATCTTTCTCCACCCGCTTGAGGCGATGCTCGACACGGTCGAGGCGTCTGCGCACATCAAGAGCGATTTCCTTCGCTTCCCTCGCTTCCTGCTTGGCTTCGCGCGCCTCTTGCTTGGCTTCCAGAGCTACTTGCTTGGCTTCGCGCGCCTCTTGCTTAGCTTCCTGCGCCTCTTGCTTGGCTTCCAGAGCCGCCTGTTCGGAGCGCTCCGCCGCCCGCTTCGCCTCTAAGGCGATGCGCTCAATGCGCTCCACTCGCTCGGCGATCTGTGCCACGATATGCGTCAAATCGTCCAGACGCTCTGGTACCGCAAACAGATCCTCGATCTGCAGCACCTCGATCATGGCGCGGCGCAGATGCGGGAACCGGCGCAGAGCCTCCACCATCCGCTCGATTACCTGTAGCTCTTCAGGCGTGAACTGCACATAGAGATTATACCCTTTCTTAGGCGTTATGCAGGATCAGCGTCGCGGAGCCGAAAGGCGTTCATAGCCTCGATTCTCGGCAAAAATGCGGTATAATCGTGATGTTGGGGTGCGTTATGAAAATGGTGTTGCGCTACGCGCCGTATCTGTTGGTACTGCTTGCCTTTCTGGGGTTGCTGGGCTGGATTCGTTACGAGCAACACCGTGAGGAGCGGTTCCTGAACGAGCTAACTTCCTACGCGGAACCCGACTGGGCGAGCCGCCTGCCCGCGATTCGCGAGGCGGTACGCCGACAGCCGAACGACGCGGCGAAGTTGACCCTCCTCACCGAGCAGCTCACAGCCGCCTACCGCGAGCAGGATGTGCCCCTCCGGTTCAAAGTCGTTCAGTCTGAAGATGGGGGGCTTGCGCTGCGTCTAAATGCGGGGGTGATAGCGCCGCGCTGGTATACGGCGCGCGCTGCACGGATTGCCTACGAGGAGACGCGCCGCGCACTCGGACGCGAGATCCCTCTCCATATCTACGAAACCTACCTTGTGGGACGCGCCCGCCACATCGGGGAGTGCCACACACGCAACGGCGTCCTGGAAGTCGCGTTTCGGTAGCGGCCTATGCGAGTCGCTTTTTTCGATTTAGAGGAGTGGCAGCCCGATTACTTGCGGGCAGGATTGGAACGCCTGAACCTCACGGAGCGGGTCGAACCGCGCTTTTTCCACGACCATCTTACCCCCGAAAGCGCTGCGCACTACGCCGATTCCGAGGCGGTGGTGGCGTTTATCTGGACGAAACTCTCGCGTGCCGTTATCGAGGCGCTGCCGAACCTGCGCCTTGTGCTGACGATGTCCACAGGCTACGACCATATCGACCTACAAGCGTGCCGCGAGCGCGGGATTACCGTGTGCAATGTGCCCCACTACGGCGAGAACACCGTCGCGGAGCATACCTTCGCCCTGATCCTCTCGCTCTCACGCAAGCTGCACGCCGCCTATTTTCAGGGGCTGCGCGGCGATTTCCGCATTCGCGAACTGCGCGGGTTCGACCTCTACGGCAAAACGCTCGGCGTGGTGGGCGCGGGAAACATCGGACTCCATGTGATTCGAATCGCACGAGGGTTCGGAATGCGTGTTTTGGCATATGACATCCGACCGCATCCCTTGCTCGCGGAGGTGCTGGGCTTCACCTATACCGATTTAGAGACGCTTTTGCGCGAGTCGGACATCGTGTCGCTCCATGTGCCCGCGCTGCCTGAGACCTATCATCTGATTAATCGCGAGACGCTGAGCAAAATGAAGCGGGGCGCGTTGCTCATCAACACGGCACGCGGGAGCGTCGTGGACACGGAAGCGCTGCTCTGGGCGCTGGAAGAGGGGATTCTGGGTGGCGCAGGGCTGGATGTGATCGAAGGTGAGGAATACATTCAGGAGGAGAGCGCGCTGCTGAAAATGCCCCCCGCTGAGCAGACGCTCAAGCAGATTGTGCAGGCGCACCTGCTCCTCAAACGCGACAATGTGGTGTTCACCCCCCATATCGCCTTCAACAGTCAGGAAGCCGTGCAGCGCATCCTGGACACGACGCTGGAGAATCTCAAGGCGTATCTTGAGGGGCATCCGCAGAATGTGGTGTGCTAATCACTCCACTTTCGGGAGCTCGGTGCGATTGGCAGGTCCAATTCGGTTCAGGGGCCAGAACACGAAGAGCGCTTTGCCCACCACGCGGCGAGCGTCCAGCAAGCCCCAGTGGTGGCCGTCGCTGCTGTTGTTGCGGTTATCACCCAGCATCAGGTACTTGCCCTTCGGGATGGGCTGCGAGGGCGTGCGCAATACCTTCTGACGCTCTGCCTCGTCCAACACAGGCTGACGCATCGTATGCTCCCCGCCTTTCCAGACATCTCCAAAATCGTTGTATTCGTAGACCCAGCCGTCGATAATCTTCATCGAGTACTGCGGGATGCCGTTTAGGTAAGGCTCGTTCAGCAACTTGCCATTCAAGTAGAGTCCCTCGCCTGCCTTGATTTCGATCACATCGCCAGGCAGTCCGATCAGTCGCTTCACGAAGTCGGTTTTGCCAGGCGTCTGCCATGGGTTCAATGCCCAGTCTGGCGCGCGGAACACCACGATGTCGAACCGCTTCGGCTCGCTGAACCGATAGCTGAATTTGCCCACCATCACCACATCGCCGACACGCAGGGTGGGCACCATCGATTCGGAGGGGATGTAGAACGGCTGCACGAGGTAGGGGCGAATAATCAGGTAGACCAGGATACCTGCGTAGATGATGGCATCCAGCAAGTTGTTGAGGAACCGTGCAGGGCGGCTCTGCAGCGGCGCGACGCCCAGGCGCACCACCAGGCACACCGCCATCGCGATAACGATTGTGACGGCGGGCAATCGCGCCAGTGTCTCGATCCAGTTCAGGGGACCTGTGGGCGGGGCGAACGGCTCCATCAGCGACTCAGATCCTCTTTCAAGCGTGCCGCCTTGCCCGACAGGTTGCGCAGGTAATACAACTTCGCGCGACGCACCTTCGCCTTACGCACAACCTCAATCTGAGCGACCATCGGCGAATGTATAGGGAAAGTGCGCTCCACGCCGACGCCATAGGAGACCTTGCGCACGGTTATCGTGTCGGCAATCCCGCGATGCTTGCGAGCAAGCACCACGCCCTCGAAAACCTGGATCCGCTCCTTGCCACCTTCCACCACGCGCACATGCACACGCACGGTGTCGCCCGGACGAAAGTCGGGCACATCGGTCTTCAGATACGGCTTCTCTACTTCCTGCAACACAGTGTGGTTCATCATCGCACCTCGCTTTTTGAGTTCTACGAACGCGCCCATAGGATACCCGACGCGCGGAGGGAAATTATACCTTCCCAGCAGGAATCCGCAGGGCATGGTGGAATAAACATCTTGTATGGATTGGGCAGTGGCTGTGCTGGAGGGCGCAGCGATGGGGGTGGGCACGGAAGCCCTGACGAACCTGATACGCAAGGTTGCGGAGTTAGATGGAGCGTGGAACGCGCTGGTGCTGAAAACCGAGCGGAAACCGCCCTATGTTGTGGTGCAGGCGCCGCACGGGGGGCACCTGCGCATCCCGCCCGACCTTCCCTTCGCGCCTGGCGAGCCACGCTGGGCGGCGGTTGAGGGCTGGGCGTGGCTGATCACCCCCTTGCCCGTGCCCGAACTCTTTTATGTGCTGCGCGTGCCGCCTGAACAGCAGCACCGCTCCGAGTGGAAACTTGCTGCGCAGCTGGCGGGGCTGCTGGGGCAACACGAGCGGTTCCACCGCGAAATCGATGCGCTCAAGCGGCTCTCCAAACAACGATTAACCGCGCTGGGCACGCTCTACGAGACCGCCGTCGCCAGCGAAACGGGCGGGCTGGAGCAGTTCCTGCAGCTGGCGACCCGCCGCGCCGCACACGCGATGGACGCGCAAGCGTGTACGCTGATGCTACTCGATGAACTCTCGCAAACGCTCTCCATCGCCGCCAGCTACGGACTGCCCGAAAAACTGGTCGAGGAAACCTGCGTGCCGCTGGGGGAGGGCGTGGCGGGTTGGGTCGCACTCACGGGCGAACCGATGCTGCTGACCGATTTGCATGAGGAGCCAAGCCTACGCCACCTGCCCCAACGCCCCGAAATCAGCAGCTCCATCTGCGTGCCGTTGCGCAATCGCGAGAACAAGGTCATCGGTGTCCTCTCCATCCGTCGCTTGCGCCCTGCGCCCCCGTTCACCCAGGAAGACCTGCGCCTGTTCTCCGTGTTCGCAAACCAGATTGCCTCCGCCTTAGAGAACGCACGGCTCTATCGCCAGCTCAATCAGAACCTGCGACGGCTCGCCACCCTGGTCGAACTCACGCAGCTGGTCACAGCAGTCCTGGATATCGACACACTCCTTCAGACGGTGGCGCGTTTGATTGACGAGACGGTCGGTTTCTCGCGCTGCGCGATTTTCCTCACAGGAGAATCGTCGCGGGTGTATCTGCCGCGCCTGATCCAGGGCTACCGTCCTGAAATGTTTCCCAAACGCGGCTTTCGCAAGGGGCAGGGCGTGATCGGCATGGTCGCGAAGAAGCGTTTGCCCGTGGTAGTGACCGACGCCCAGCACGCGGTGCAGCCCTTGCGCGGGTTCGGACGCACGCTCGGCTCGAACTACTACTGCGCCCTACCGATTGTGGTGCACGGCAACTGCATCGGCGTCGTACTGGCAGATAACCAGAACGAACCGTTCACCTCCGAGCAGGTCGACCTGCTGAGCGCGTTCGTGAACCAAGCGGGCATCGCGCTTATGAACGCACGCCTGTACCAGGAGATGGAACGGCGCTATCGCGAGATCCAAAGCCTCGCCGCGTTCCGCAATAACATCCTGCGTAGCCTCAGCTCGGGGATGTTCACCGTCGACGAGAACGGACGAATCACCACATGGAATCACGCCGCGCAACAGCTTCTGGGCTTTTCAGGACGCGAGAGCGTCGGGCGTCCCTTCCACGAGGTACTGAACCACGCACGCTGCCCCATTGAGGGTACATTGTGTGCGCAGCTGCAAGAGGCTATCCAGCAAGTGCTTCAAGGCGGGAGCAGACGACATCTTTACAAAATCCCGACGCAGGTGCACGGGGAAACGCGCATTCTCAACTGCACCATCTCACCCCTACTCACTCGCGGGCGACAAACGCAAGGCGCTGTCGTGCTTTTCGAGGATATTACCGAGTACCTGCGGCTGGAGGCGCGCGTAAGCGAGATGGAGCGGCTCGCGACCATCGGGCAGATGACCGCCACAATCGCCCACGAAATCCGCAATCCGCTCACCGCCCTGCGCGGCGCCGTGGAACTGATGAGCAAAGAAGAGCCGTTGCCCGAATCCGTCAGCCTCTATATGGAGGTGATTCAACAAGAGGCACAGCGACTGACCGAAATCGCCGATGAGTTCTTGGAGTTCGCCAAGCCGTTCCACCTGCAGCCGCGCCTCACCCCCATCAAGCCCTTACTCCAGCGCGTCCTGACAGTACAGGAGCCGTCTCTCAAGGCGGCGGGCATCAAAGCCACGCTCGAAGCCCCCGACACCCTCGAAGCCTACATTGACGCGGGGCGCATCGAGCAAGCGATTCGGAACCTCATCCAGAACGCCGTGCATGCGATGCCAGAGGGCGGGCAGCTTACCCTGCGTGCCGCCGACGCAGGCGACTGGATCACCCTCTCGGTACAGGATACAGGCACCGGCGTGCCCCCAGAAATCCGCGAAAAAATCTTTACCCCCTTCTACACCACCCGCACACGGGGAACCGGACTGGGATTAAGTATCGTCAAAAAGGTTGTGGAGGGGCATCACGGCAAGGTAAGCCTCGAATGCCCGCCTGAAGGAGGCTCCATCTTCACGCTGTGGCTGCCGAAAATCGAACATGCAACGCGCAATTCACCGCTGCGCCCAGAATAACACGGGTGCTTCTTGTGGGCAGATCGGCGCCATCTCGCGCGAGCAAGAATCGTGAGAAACCGTTCACAGACGCATGCTGCGCTGTGTAATAATGGAGGCGGCATGACGCACTCGATTTTAATTGTTGACGACGAGTTGAATATTCGGCGGGTGTTGGAACGAGCCTTCGCCAAAGAAGGGTATCAGGTCTACACGGCGGAGGGCGGGCATCAGGCGTTGCGCATTCTCGAAGAGACGCCATGCGACCTGGTGCTGACCGATGTGGTGATGCCCGATATGACAGGGCTGGAACTACTCAAACGCGCACGCCAGAAGTACCCGAACCTGCAGGTCATCCTGATGACCGCCTACGGCACTATTCCGATGGCGGTAGAGGCAATGCGGGCAGGCGCGTTCGATTTCCTCACCAAACCCCTCGAGATGGAAGTGCTGCGCAAGGTGGTGCGCAACGCCCTGCGAGAGCCGACAACGGCGAAGCCGACCGAACGCAAGCCGTCCCGACGGAAGCAAGTCACATTCATCGGTGAAAGCCCCGCCATCAAACAAATCTTAGAAACAGTGGAGCGCGTCGCCGATACCCGTACCACCGTGCTGATTACTGGCGAGAGCGGCACAGGCAAGGAACTGATTGCCCGCATGCTCCATGAGCGCAGCAGCCGCGCCCATAAACCGTTCGTGGCGGTCTCATGCGCTGCTATCCCGGAAACCCTGCTCGAGGTGGAGCTGTTCGGCGCGGTGAAAGGCGCATACACAGGCGCAGAGACCGATCGAATCGGCAAGTTCGAAGCGGCGAACGGCGGCACGCTGTTCTTGGACGAAGTCGGCGACATTCCGCCCCTAATCCAAGTGAAACTGCTCCGCGTGCTGCAGGAGCGCGAGATCGAGCGGCTCGGCAGCAACACGCCTATCCCCATCGATGTGCGCCTTGTGGCGGCGACGAACCGCAACCTGCAGGAAGCCGTCGACGCGGGAGCCTTCCGCAGCGATTTGTTCTATCGTCTGCAGGTGGTGCATATCCATCTCCCACCGCTACGCGAGCGACGCGAAGACATCCCCCTGCTGGCGCGCTACTTCCTCCAGAAATTCGCCGCGGAGAACGGGCGCGCCCTGCGCGAAATCAGCCCCGAAGCGATGGAACTCCTCCAAAACGCCTGCTGGAGGGGCAATGTGCGCGAGCTGGAGAATGTGATCGAATCGGCTGTTGTGCTTGCGCCCCCTGAGGCGACCACGCTGCTACCCGAGCATTTACCCCCTACCCTGCGCCGATAGCATGGTACAATTCCTTCGATGCTACCTGACAAGCTCCGCGCGAAGCTGAACGAGACCCTTGCGAAACTGCCCGATATCGAGGCGCAACTTGCCGACCCGGCGGTGCTGAGCGATCCCCGCGCGCTCCAGCGATTGGGTAAGCAACACGCCGAGCTGACCGAGCTGCGCGAACTTTACACGCGCTACCAGCAGGCAGAGGCACAACGGCGCGAGGCGGAGCAAATCCTCGAGGCGGGCGACGACCCCGACCTCGTTGCGCTCGCGCAAGAAGAACTGGAAAACGCCCAAAAACAACTCGAAGAGTACGGACGCATCCTCACCGCACGCCTGCTCCCGCGCGACCCGAACGATGAGAAGAATGTGATTATCGAAATCCGCCCTGCAGCAGGCGGGGAGGAGGCGGCGCTTTTCGCAGGCGACCTCGCGCGCATGTATATGCGCTTCGCGGAACGCAAGGGCTGGAAATACGAAGTGATGGATGCTGAACCAAGCGATTTGGGCGGCTACAAATACATCGTGTTCAGCATCCAAGGCGACGGCGCTTACAGCCAGCTCAAGCACGAGTCGGGCGTGCATCGCGTGCAGCGCGTGCCCGTCACGGAGAGTAGCGGGCGAATCCACACCTCCACCGCCACGGTCGCCGTACTCCCTGAAGCCGAAGAGGTCGATGTCCACATCAACCCCCAAGATCTGGTCATCGAGACTTTCCGCGCCTCAGGTCCGGGAGGGCAACATATGCAGAAGAACGAGACGGCTGTGCGCATCCTCCACAAACCGACGGGGCTGGTCGTCTCCTGTCAGGATGAACGCTCGCAGCTGCAGAATCGCGAGCGGGCGATGCGGATTTTGCGCACGCGCCTGTACGAGATGGAGCAGGAACGGCTCCGCGCGGAGCGCGACCAGCAGCGTCGTGCGCAAATCGGCACAGGCGAACGCAGCGAGAAGATCCGCACCTACAACTTCCCTGACCAGCGCGTGACCGACCACCGCATCGGGCTAACCCTCCACGATATTCAAGGCGTCTTGGACGGCGACATTCAGCCGTTTGTCGACGCGCTCCTTGCGGAGGAGCAGGCGCGGAAACTGGAGTCGCTGGAGATTGGCTAACTGCGCAGTTGTCGGATTGCCTCGACGCTCTGCGGGTTCTCCAACGCGCTCAGATCGCCTGTTGGCTCGCCCAGGTACGCGGCGCGAATAACGCGGCGCATAATCTTGGCGTTGCGCGTCTTGGGCAGGTCGGGCACGGCGTACACGGCTTTGGGCTTGAGGGGCTTGCCCATCCGCTCCGCCACGCGGTTCAGCAGCTCCTGCGCAAGCGCGTCGCTCCACTCGTAGCCGGGCTTCAGCACGACGAACGCGACCGCCTCTTGCCCCTTAATCTCGTCGGGCACGCCGATAACGCCCGCCTCGCTCACCGCAGGATGCTCCACCAGCACGCTTTCGATTTCAGCAGGTCCCACGCGCTTGCCCGCGATTTTGAGGGTATCATCGGCGCGTCCCAGAATGTACCAAAAGCCCTCCTCGTCAATCAGGCTGAGGTCGCCGTGATACCAGAGGTTCTCGAAGCGGCTCCAGTAGGTTTCTAAGTAGCGTTCGGTATCGCGCCAGAACCCGCGCGTCATGCCGGGGTTCACATTCCGCACGCAGAGCAAGCCGACCTCGCCGCGCACAGGTTCACCCTGCTCGTTCAGCACGACGGCGTCGATGCCCGGAACCACCGTGTTGAAGCTGCACGGCTTGAGCGGTCGCAGTACCGTGCATCCCAGAATCCCGCCCGAAATCTCGGTGCCGCCAGAGTAGTTGATGATGGGGGCGCGGTTCTTGCCCACATGGCGCAGTGTCCACAGCCACGGTTCGGGGTTCCATGGCTCGCCTGTGGAGCCGAGCAGGCGCAGGCTGGGCATCGCATGGCGGTCGGCATACGCGCTGGACTCGCGCATCAGCGCACGGATGAGCGTGGGGGTGATGCCCAGCACGCTGATGCCATGCCGCTCGACCATCGCCCACACACGGTCGGGCGCAGGATGGTCGGGTGCGCCGTCGTACATAAACACCGTCGCGCCCAGAATCAGCCCGCCCATTATCAGCCAAGGCCCCATCATCCAGCCAATGTCGGTGAGCCAGCTAATCGTGTCGCTCGACTTGAGGTCAAACAGGTGATACATATCCTGCGCGGCTTTGATGGGGAAGCCTGCATGCACATGCAGCGCCGCCTTGGGCTTACCCGTCGTGCCTGAGGTGTAAATCATCATGCAGGGCGTCTCGCTGTCGAACGCGGGGGCTTCGTAGTCGCCATAATCCAGCAGCTCGGTGTAGCGGACTTCGAGCGCAGGGTCGATGCGCACATCGCGTTGGGCACGCTCGACGGTGAACACGCGCTGCACGAAGGGCAGGTTCCGCAGGGCGGCGTGGGCGGTCTCTTTAGCAGGGGCGAGCTTCCCGCGCCGTGGGAAGCCGTCGGCGATGAACAGCCAGCGCGCCTCGGCGTCCTGCATGCGTGTGACGATTGGCTCCACCCCGAAGCCTGAGAACAGGGGCAACGCCATCGCGCCGATGCGGGAAATCGCCAAGAGCGCAATCGCCGTTTCGGGAATAAACGGCAGAAACAGCCCCACACGGTCACCTTGCTGCACCCCCTGCTGGAGCAATCCACGCGCGAGGGCGTTCACCTCGCGCAGCAGCTCGGCGTAAGTATAGCGCCGAACCGCGCCTTCCTCGCCCTCCCACACAAGTGCCAGCGCATCGCCCCGCCCTGCAAGCACATGCCGCTCCAGCGCGTTGTAAGTCCAGTTCAGCTTGCCCCCCACAAACCACTTCGCGAACGGCTTGCCTGCGCTCAAATCGACGGTCTGCGTGTAGGGTGTGTGCCAGTGGAAGCCGATATCCTCAAAGAACGCCCGCCAAAACCAGTCGGGGTCATCGATGCTTTTCTGCAGGAACGCCTCGTAGGAGGGGAGGTTGTAGCGGCGCATTTGCGCCGTGATGTTGGCTTGCTCGATGACCGCGTCGTCAGGTCGCCACGCGATGGGTAGGTTCAGCTCCTGCATGCTTCGTCGCCTCCGCATAGAGGATACCCGCTCTCGCGGTATAATCGGCGTCGGCATGGAGCGTGCGCTGCCAGAGTCGTTCTACCTGCAGCCGACGGTGGAGGTTGCCCGTGCGTTGTTGGGGCGTTGGCTGGTGGCGCGCACGGAGCAAGGCTGGGTTGGCGGGCGCATCGTGGAGGCGGAGGCGTACACTCAAGATGACCCTGCCAGCCACAGCTATCGCGGGCGCACGGAACGCAACGCTGCGATGTTCGGACCTCCTGGCACCGCGTATGTCTACCTCATCTACGGCATCCACGAATGCTTCAACGCGGTCTGTCAGCCAGCAGGCGTCGGCGAGGCGGTACTCATCCGTGCGCTGGAGCCGACCATCGGGCTGGAGTCGATGTTCCTCCGGCGCGGACAGGTTCACTGGACGCAGCTCTGTCGCGGACCGGGCAACCTGTGTCGTGCGCTGGGGATAACGCGGGCGTTCAACGGCGAATCGCTCATCACAGGGCGCGTGCAAATCTGGCATGGCGAGCCTGTGCCCGACAGCGAGGTCGGCGTCTCGCCCCGAATCGGCATCTCCCAAGCGACGGAGCGACCCTGGCGATTCTATCTGCTCAACAATCGCTGCGTGTCGGGGCAGACGGGCAAATGAGTTGGTGGATTGGAGTGGGGCTGGCAGGGCTGATTGGGCTTGTGGCATGGCAAACCCGCCTGCTGACCCTCGGCGGCGCACTTGCGGCGACGCTGGTCGGCGCCAGCGTGTTCGGAGCAGGCGGCATAGAAGCGAGTATCCCGATGGTTGCCTTCTTCCTAAGTGGTAGCCTGCTCCCCCGCGCGCTCGGACGCCCCCACTCTACGGAGCAGCGCACAGCCTCTCAGGTGCTGGCGAACGGTCTCGCCCCGATGCTCTGCTGCTGGGGCGTCGCGCTCTACCCCGCCCTGCAAACCACCTTCTGGCTGGGCTACGCCGCCAGCCTCGCGACTGCGACCGCCGACACTTGGGCAACCGAGTTCGGCACGCGCTTCGGCAATCCAGCATGGATAATCACGACGGGCAAGCGCGTCCCCCCAGGCGAATCGGGCGCCGTCAGCGTCGCAGGCACGCTGGGAGGAGCCATCGGCGCACACCTCATAGCAGGTCTCTGTATCCCGCTCACAGGTTCCAGCGTGCAGGCGTGGACAGCCGCGGCGCTGGGCGTGGGGGGAATGTTGCTGGACAGCCTGCTGGGCGCGACCTTGCAGGCACGATTCCACTGCCACGAGTGCGGCAGGATAGGCGAAAAGCCCCTCTGCTGCCGCACGCCTGCGACGCATGTGCGCGGTGTTCGCTGGATGGACAACAATATGGTCAACCTGCTCAGCACGCTGGCGACGGCAGGCGCGATCCTCATCATCCGAGGATGAGACGCATTTCGTCGCATCGGCGTCTCGCTGACGAAAAAACGACGCTACGCGGTGTGGCTTGGACATTCCTGTCCAAGCGTGGCCCGTCGGCGGGACGCCGACGCTACGCCGCTAAAACGGGTGCGACGACATTCCTGTCGTCGCGGGTTTTCTTGGCGGGGAAGCTTTGCGCCGCCGAAGCGGGTGCGACGACATTCCTGTCGTCGCGCAATTCGTCAGCAGGACGCTCTAAGTGGCTTGGACATTCTTGTCCAAGCGTAGTTCGTCGGCGGGGATGCTTTGCGACGACAGGAAAGTCGTCGCACCTGCTTGGTCGTCGGCGGGGATACTTTGCGACGACAGGAAAGTCGTCGCACCTGCTTTGCCGCAGGCGAGC
>CALAMM010000124.1 GCA_937925775.1 uncultured Fimbriimonadales bacterium | reverse complement strand
GGCAATCACGCGAAAGCTGCGCGCCCAACGCAGCGAGAGTGGGGTCAGGCGCATCAGCAGCGCGTTCGCGGCGCGCACGAGGGGGTTGCCCCCTGCACCGCCGAAGTAGGCATACGCACACGCATGGAAACCGAACCGCTCGATGTGGCGGGCTAACTCTATTGGGTGGAACAGCCGCTCGATGACCGCGCCCGAATAGAGCAGGTCGGGGAAGGCTGCTTGGATAATCTCGGTGCGCTGCTGCAGATAGCAACCTCGATTTTCTGGGCGTGCCGCCTGCTCGAACAGCGCACTGACCCGCTGACTGACCGTTCGAAAGTCGCGCATCGGAGCTATTATACTACCCGAGTTTGGGTATGTCGTCGGCGAGGACGCCGACGCTACAGGTTAGGCTTCGTCGGCGGGACGCCGACGCTACGGGGTTGGATGTGCTGCGTAGCGTCAGCGTCTCGCTGACGAAAAAAAAACGCCGACGCTACGAGTTTGGGTGTGTCGTCGGCAGGAACGCGAACGATGCGACGCCAAGAATGGCATCACACCATAGTTGTGTGTCGTCGGCGGGACGCCGACGCTACGCTGAGGGGAGTCGTAGCATCAGCGTCTCGCTGACGAAAAAAACGCCAACGCTACGAGTTGGGTGCGTGTCGGCGGCCGCGTTTACGGCTCTGCAAAATCCACGCCTACGGCACGATAATCAGCCCGCTGGAGGACGCCCCGCGCAGCACCTGCTGCACGAAGGCTGGCTCGGACAGTGCGCCCTCGAAGCTGTGGCGGTCGTTAATTACGATCTTGGGCACTGCCATCACGCCGAACTGGTTCGCCAGTTCTGGAAAGTCCTCGCTGCTGATGCCCTCGGCGGTGATGAGGTCGCTTGCCATCGCCAGTTTGTGGGCAAGGCGCACGGCTGCTGGGCAGTACGGGCATCCGTAGGTGACGAACACGCGAATATGTACAGGGTTGCGTAGGTTCGCCAGCATCAGGCGAGTGTCAGGCGAGAGGCCGGGGTCGCCCTTGCCGATATCTTCGATTGCGCCCACCAGCGAGGCGAACTCGAAACCTGCCGGGATGCCCAGATAGCGCACGCCGTAGTCCTTCTCTTCCGTGCGCACCACAATCGCAGGGGCGAGGGTGATGTTGTGGTCCTGTGCGACTGCTGGCTCGGCTTCCAAACTGTGTTGCTCCAGGGTAATCTTGCCCCCGCCGACGCTTACTAACTCCTGCGCGATTTGCGAGAGCAGTTCGCTGGTCTCAGGCTGGGCGTTCGTGGTGAACACGACCAGCTTCACCGTGTTGGGCAGTCCGCTGAACCGCTGCTGTAAAGTCTGCCGATCTTTTTCTTGGAGAATGTTCATTGTTGCCTCCTAACTGGGTTCCACTTGAATAGAGTACCTGAGTACGGGTTTCGATTCATAGCAGGGCTTCCCCAAGCGGGGCACAGGGTTATCCTCTGCGTTGTGCGCCGTATTGGGTCTCCAGCGCTTGGAAGATGGCTTCCACGCGGGCGTTCACTTCCTCGTCGGTGAGGGTGCGGTTCGGGTCGCGGAACACGAGGGCGAAGGCGAGGCTGTGGTGTTGCTCTGGCACAGGTGCGCCTGTATAGCGGTCGAACAGGCGGAGCGATTCCAGCAGCGTGCCGCCCGCCTCGCGAATGGTATTTTCCACTACGGCGTAGGGGATGGATTGCGCGATCACGAACGCGATGTCGCGTAGCACGGGCGGGAAGGCGGGCAGCGGGCGGTAATGCACGGTATGGGCCGCCGCGCGCATCAGCGTCATCAGACCGAACTCGGCTAAGTAGACACGCTGGCGGAACTCGTAGCGTTTTTGCAGCTCGGGATGAAGTTCGCCCAGCACGCCCAGCCGTTGGTCATGGGCATCATGCACATAGGCGGAGCGGGTGGGGTGCAGGCGATGGTCGCGCCCTTCGGCAGGGAGGAACCGCGCGGCGATTCCCAGCTCGCGGAGCAAATGTTCCACCACGCCTTTGAGGGCGTAGAAGTCGGCAGGTTGGGGTTTAGACGCCCAGTGCGGTGCGTGGAGCAATCCCGTCATCAGGATGCCCAGGTGGGTCCATTCGTGGAATTTGCCCTGTTCATCCTGCGCGAACACGCGCCCGATTTCGAACAGGTGCAGGTCGCGGCGGTTGCGGCGGCGGTTATGGTCGGCGACGCGGATAAGACTGCTCATCAGCGAGTGGCGCAAGCAGCTGAGTTCGTCGCTCATCGGGTTCTGCAGGGTCACAGGCTGATACATCAGCTCGCCTATTCCCTCGCCACCGCTTTGCAGGGGCGAGGGAGCCTCTAAGGTGTGTCCCACGATTTCCTGTAGCCCTGCGCTGAGGAGCACTGTGCGCACGCGCTCGGCGAACGCGCCTTCTGGGCTGTCTTTGCCCTGCGTGGTGAAGCCTTGTGGGGGGATTGCGGGAATGCGGTCATAGCCGAGGATGCGCCCCAGCTCTTCGATGAGGTCTTCCTCGCGCAGCAGGTCAGCCCGATAGAGGGGGATTTGGACGCGGAATCCGCCGTCGATGGGTTCAGGGCGCAGGTTCAGCCGTTCCAGCACCGTGCGCGCCTCGTTGGGGTCTATCGGGAAGCCCAACAGCCGCTCAGCGCGTGCCAAACGCACAGTCAGCATGCGTGGTGTATGGGGATGGGGGTACACATCGATAATTCCTGGCACCGCTGCGACGCCTGTCCACTGCTCCAGCAGCTCGCACACGCGATGTTGTGCCACAATCACGAGGTTTGGATCCACGAATCGTTCGAAGCGGTAGGACGACTCCGTGCGCAGTCCCAGTTGGCGGGCGGTTGCCCGAATGGACATCGGGTTGAAATGCGCGGACTCCATCAGGATGTGGCGTGTGTCGTCGGTCACTTCGGTTTCCGCGCCGCCCATCACGCCTGCGACGGCGACGGGACGCTCGGCATCGCAAATCATCAGCATGGTCGGGCTGAGCTGATGTTCCTGTCCGTCGAGCGTTTGGATACGCTCGTGCGGCTCGGCACGGCGCACGATGATTGTGTGGTCTTTGAGAGTATGCAGGTCGAAGGCGTGCAGAGGTTGCCCCAGTTCGAGCATGACATAGTTGGTGGCGTCCACGATGTTGTTGATGGGGCGCATGCCGGCTGCGAGCAGGCGGTTTTGCACCTGTGCTGGGGACGGCGCGGGCGTAATATCACGGATTACCCGCGCGGCATAGCGGGGGCACAGGTCGGGGTCGCGAATCTCCACGCGGGCGTATTCGGCGGTCTGCAGCGGTTCGGGGGTCGGCGGGTTCAGGATTTGGGCGTTCAGACGGTGAAAAAGGTCGGTCGGGCGCGCCAACTCGCCCAGCAGCGCGTAGACTTCGCGTGCCACGCCGAACACACTCAAGCAGTCGCCGCGGTTGGGCGTGATATACATCGACAGCACTGCGCCCTGCGGTGTGTCGAGCACTTCCTCCACTTCCAGCCCCGCCATCGTCAGTTTTTCGGCGAGTTCTTCTGGCGACAGCTCCACCTGCACGAAATCCTTTAGCCACTCGATGGGTACACGCATCGGGGAAGATTGTACCTGACAGGGAGCGACATCGCGCTACGACGCTCCGAAGGGCGTCGCCCTCCAAGGTAGGTCGTCAGCAAGGACACCGACACTGCAGGGTGTGACGGCATTCCTGCCGTCGGCACCCACGCCAACGCTTCAGGGTGCGACGCCTTTCTTGGTGTCGTAGAATTTGTGGGCGGGGACACCGACGCTACACAGCGCAACGCGAAGAACGGCGTTGCATCCAAGACGCCGCGTCCGCACCTACGCTGGCGCTACTTCAACTGGTTTGTCGGTGTGCGATAGACACGCCCGCCGCTCAAGATTGGCTCGCCCAGAAGAAGGGTATGCGTGCGTCCCTCGACTCGCTCGAACGGTTCGATATAGAGGGTTGCTTGGAGGGGAGGGATGTCGCCGCGCTCGGCGCGGGAGGCAAGCGACTGGTTCACCTCTTCGAGGAGGCGGTCATAGGCGAGGCTCAGTGATAGTGGGTCATCCAGCACGAGCCAGCTGTCATTGGGCAGGTAGTCCAGCAAGCAGGCGCGCTCGCTCAGGAGCCAGGGCAGGTAGAGTTCAAGCCTATCGAACGGCGCACCTTGCATCAGCGGGCGCAGGTCGTCTTCCAGTCGTTGGCGCAGCTCGGGTTGTAGCGCTGGGGGCTGTTTCGCAATCAGAGCCTCCCACTCGGCGCGGATGCGCTGGGCGGCGGTCTCGCTTCCCATTGGCGTCTCACGCGCTGGGGGAATGGCGATGTGCTTGATGGGGCGAATAGAGCGCTGCGAGGCGGGTTCGAACAGGCGCAAGCTGCTGATTTCATCGCCCCAGAACTCGATGCGCACGGGCAGGTCGGCTCCCATCGGGAACACATCGACGATGCCTCCGCGCCGCGCGAACTGGCCAGGCAGGCGCACTGGCTCTTGATACTCGTAGCCGTCTTCAGCGAGCCGTTTCAGCAGGGTGTCGGGTTCGATCTGGCAAAGCCACTCGTGGGGGTCGGGCGGTTCGGTATCGGGCAGGCGCAGGCGTACCAGTTCCGCTTCGAAGAGCGGCTCGGGTATCGTGCGCTGGAGTGCAGCGGCGACTGGCGCTATCAGGCAGACGGCGTTGCCCTGATGGAGCGCGTTCAGAGCGCGCAGGCGTTCGTGAAGCGTCTCCTGCTCCACCCCAGTCGGCTCCAGCAGGGGCGTGAGACTGCTCGGAACGCGCAACAGACGCGCTTCAGGCAACCCCAGCCGCAGCAGCACCGCCAGCCACTGCTCTGTCCGCTCCCATGATGGCGTGAGAATCAGCACAGGGCGAGCCTGCGCCTCCAGCCAAGGCGCAAGCAGCACAGGACGCGACTCAGGGCACACTTCACGCCAAACGGTGGGAGTTCCCTGCACGGGCGCGGGCGTCGCGCCACGAAGCCACTGGAGCCACTCAGCAAGCATTTAGGGCAATTGTACCCACTGCCACCGCGATGAATCCTTTCCCGCCCTGAATGCCTCTAACCCTGTAGGAACCGCGTACGGCGGTTTCGAATCCTAAATGACAGGAGGTATGCAAACGATGGAAATCAAGTACGATGTCGAAGTCGATGCGCGCGGGCTACAGTGCCCGATGCCGATTGTGAACGCGCGAAAGACCTTTCAGACGCTTCAATCGGGTCAGACGATGCGCGTACTGGCGACCGACCCTGGCTCGGTGAACGACTTCAAGGGCTGGGCGAATATGGTCGCTGACGCGGAGCTCGTGGCTCAAGAGACGATAGAACTTGACGGCAAGACGGTTTATGTTCATTATGTACGCAAGAAGTAAGGAGGTAGCAGTATGATTGCGAATGGTCAAACGGCAGTGGCGGATCGCACGACGCCTGAATTGAGCGCGCTGCAGGAGCAGATCCAGCAGCTACAGGCGCAGGTGGACGCTCTGCGGGCGCAGTCGCCTGAGAACCGCCTGTCGATGGTGGTCTTTTCAGGGGATTTGGACCGCGTGTTGGCAGCGTTTGTGATTGCGTCGGGCGCGGCTGCCAGCGGGATGGAGGTCTCGATGTTCTTCACCTTCTGGGGGTTGACGGCGTTGCGCCAGAAGCGCGAGTCGCGTGGTAAGACGCTGTTCCAGAAGTTGATGGGCTGGATGACACCTGTGGGCATGCGCGGGCTGGGCGTGTCGAAGATGAACTTTGGTGGTATCGGCGCGAAGATGCTCCGCGCGATGATGCGCCAGCAGGGTGTCCCCCAGCTGGAAGAGATGGCGCAGATGGCACGCGAGCTCGGCGTGCGCATCGTCGCCTGCCAGATGTCGATGGATGTGATGGGCCTCCACAAGGAGGAGCTCCTTGAGGGCATCGAGGTGGGTGGTGTGGCGACCTTTTTGGGCGACGCGACCAAGTCGAAAGCCACACTGTTTATCTGATCACCTAAACCTGGTCGAGGCGGTAGGGAGTGCCCAGAGTGTGGGGCGAGGGAGTTGCTAACTCACCTCGCCCTTGGTAATCTGCATAAAGACATCCTCGAGGTCGAGCGATTCTTCGCGGAAGGCGGCGATGCGGTAGCCGTCGTGGATGAGCGCGGAGAGCAGGTCCGCCTGCTCTTCCAGCCCGCCTGCGAAATGCACATAGAGCGTGCCGTCCCGCGTTTCGACCCCGTGCACATGCGCCTCACGCTCCAGCCGCTGGATGAGCGGTTCCGGCGCGCCCAACGGCTTAATCGCCAGCACGCGGTTCGCCTGCAGCTGCTGGATAATCTGGTCCACCGCGCCCCACACCAGCAACTCACCTTTTTCGATGATGCCGATTTTGTTGCAGAAGTCCGCCAGCTCTGGCAGGATGTGTGAGGAGACCAGCACGATTTTGCCCATCGCGCCGAGTTCGCGAATGAGCTCTTTGATTTCGATACGGGCGCGCGGGTCTAAGCCTGAGGCGGGTTCATCGAGCAGCAGCAGGATGGGGTCATGCACGAGGCTCTTGGCAAGGCACAATCGCTGCTGCATCCCACGCGAGAGCGTCTCGACATAGGCGTCTTTTTTGACCGTGAGGTCGGTCAGCTCCAGCACATTCTCGATGATTGCGGCGCGTTGCGAGCGCGGAATCCGATACGCCGCCGCGAAGAACTCCAGATACTCGGTTACTGTGATGCCCTCGTACAGTCCGAAGAAGTCGGGCATGTACCCCAGCAGGGGGCGTACCTCTTCAGGATGGCGCACGATATCGATGCCGTTCAGGGTCGCCGTGCCTGCGGTTGGCTCCAGCAGCGTGGCGAGCATCTTGATGGTGGTGGTTTTGCCTGCACCGTTGGGGCCGATGAAGCCGAACACATCGCCTGGGTGCAGCTGGAAATAGATGTCGCGCACGGCGACCAGCTCCCCATACTCTTTGCGTAGTCCCTTAACATCCAGCATAGAGCAACACCCCTATTTGCGCCATGCATGTTTCAGCCTACGATAGGTGAGTCCTGCAAACAGCAGTGCCAGCGCGAGGTAGATGGCGCTTTGCGCGAAGCCCCAATTGAGGTAGATTAGCCCTTCGGGGTAGAGAGGGTCTGTCCTATTCCAGCTTGTCGTCTCCCATGCTTGGTAGATGGCATTGAGTTCGTTTGCTGCCCAGAACGGGTTGAGAGCGAGGATTGCCTGCGCGGTGAACAGGGAGTAGCCCCACCAAGCGAAGCCCTCCCTGTAGCTCCTGATGGTGGCGATGAGCTGGCTCCCCGTTTCCCCCTCGCTGAAGATTAGGTAGAGTGTGGGCATCAGGGCGAGAGCGAACACCTGCCCCGCATAGAGGGCAGATGCTGTGGTGAGCGTGCGCTTGAGGAGGAACGAAAGCCACATCCCCAGCGAGACGAGCAGGACGCCCCAACAAAACAGCAGCGACACGCCCGCTACAAACACATATAGGGCGTGGGTCGGTTCGAAAATCGTGATGAACCTGCCCCTAAAAGGGCTGACAAGATCGATATGTAGATCCTCGTTGATGAACAGGATGGGTAGGGCGAGTAGCGTGAGGAGCGCCACACGCGCCAGCGCAGCGGCCCACTTGCCCCAGAGAATCTCCCAGGCAGTCAGGCGTGTGAGCGCCAGTGGCTCCCAAGTTTGCTTCTCGTACTCTGTGGAGAAGAGGTGATATGCCATCAGCGGTGCAGCCAGACACATCGCGAACAGACATAGTTGGAGTGCTACGGGGAAGGACGCATTGCTGAAAGCAACCAGTAGGAGCACCAGCAGGTAGGTCAGCCCGCCGCCGATTGCGACCGCGCCGTAGAGCCATGGCTGTCGCTTCCAGCGGTTGAGGGTGAAGCCGAAGAGTTGATAGCGCAACAGGGGGTTTTCGGGTCGGCGTTTCATGGCGTTGCGCCCTCCAGCGGGAAGCCGATGAGGTAGACGACCTGCGCGGCTTGCTCGGTTGCGTCGTCCACTTCAGGAGGTAGCACTGGCTCGGTGGCTTCTGCACGCAAGATGGCACTACTCTTAAACTCGCGCTTTTCCAACAGGAGCGAGGCGAGCGCATCGGGCGACATCGGGGACGATGAGTTCCACCTCCAGTGGAAGACGGCACGCGGCGCGAGCGGCAGTGGCTCCAGCTGTTTACTTGTGAACTTTATCGAGCCGTGCGCGGGCAGATTGTCTACTTGCGCTTTGCCGAACGGGGTAAGAATCTGCACATTTTGCAACTCATAGGGCAGGCGATTACGCAGCACGCCCGACAGCTGTGCCCGTTCACCGCGCCGATTAAGGGTCAGCGTGCCTTCCACCACTCCCCGAAGCTGCACTTGGCGCGTGTAGCGGAACCACTGGAAGCTCAGGTTCGACACGCGGTAGCCCTCCACGCGCTTAGGGTCGCCCTCGATAGTGCGCACGGCGGGCACTTGCGCCACACCTGCCCCAAACTCTGGGTTCATTCCCGCTTCCACCATGTCGCTCTGGTCGAAGCGGAGGTCGAACAGCCCTGCACGCGGGAAGAAGAAGAGTGCGCTGTTGATCGCGTAGGCGTCGGGGAGACCCGCTTGTCCCACGATGACCGTTTGCACCTTGCTGGAGAGCGACTTGCGATACAGGTCGCCCGCCAGTCGCCAAAGCACGCCCACGAATACCAGCGCAATCAACGGCGTAACGACCCACGCCCAGTCCAGCGCACGGAGCCGCTTCAGCGTCCAGTAGTTTATCGGTACCACGAGCAGGAAGTAGATGCCCAGCAGCACGACGATCAGCGCAGCGCTTGGCGGTTTCAAGTCGATGTCGGTGGTGATTTGTGCTTGTCCCCACTCGTCGTAGCCGCCTTGGTTTTGATGTATTGAAGCGATGACGAAGCTGGGCGCGAAAGTGGGCGTTTGGTTCAGCAGGCGTTGCCAGAATCGGGCGCGGGCGTTGTAGTCGCGCATGGGGGCATCGAGCGGGTTGAACGCTAAGAAGACCACAGCACCCAGTCCGTAGGGGCGAACAGCAATCAGTGGTATCCCGCCCTGTTGGAGCAGGGTCGCGCCCGTGAGGAGTCGTGCCCGCGTAATCGTTGCGGCGCCGCTGGGGGGACGCGCGCCAGTCCACTCGCCGACTGCATGCAGTTGGCTCACGGTCTGCGTGCCCTGCGGTTGCACAGGCAGGAGTGTTTGCAGCGTGGGGTTTTGCAGGTAGACCGCGCCTGCCCCGCCTGGCGCAATCAGCACGCCTCCCAGCATCACCCACATGCGCAGCGCGTCCCATTGCTCTTGGCGTAGGCGTTCCGAGCCTGGTGCCAGCACAATCACCTGCACCCCGCTCAGCGCGATGGCCTGTTCAGGGAACAGTTCGGGACGGCAGTAGGCGACGCGATACTTGCCGCGCGTCGAGCGACCCGTGCGGATGCCGCTCTGGAAGGGGTTCTCCGCCGTTTGCACCTGCTCCAATATTCCCAGCCCGCCGATGAGGTCACCCACCAACACGGCGAGCTGGTCGATTTCCAGCACGCGCTCGATGGGCTGTTTCACTTCGAGGTCGACGCCGCGCGCGGAGAAGCGCACGGTCGCCGTGTCGCCGTAGGTACTCACGATGGGGGTGGCGATCACCACTTTTCGCGAGCCAGCGGGCAGGTCAATCGGGTAGCGGTATTCGCGGCGATAGCCAAAGCCACCCACCGTCACGCTCAACACGCCTTGATAGTTGCCCGAACGCGATTCGAGTTGCACGGCGAGCGGGAACGCGCCGTTGGCTGCGGGCGTGGTTCCCAGCAAGGGCTGCACCTTCATTTCCACAGGCGGTTGCCCCCACAACGCGAGGAGCAACGCCCCCCCAATCCCCAAGCAGAACACCCAGCGCAGCATGGCGACAATTTTATACCTTGCGCCGCTTGAGATTCCTGCTAATTGTTCAAGGCACTGTAGCACGGACAGGAATGTCCGTGCGTGGTGTCGCGGGTGCGACACCTTTCTTGGCGTCGTAGCGTCGGCGTCTCGCTGACGAGAACTGCTTGGACACGAATGTCCAAGCCACAGTGGGCGTCCCCGCCGACGAACTATGCTTGAGGATGTTCGGAAAATCGTCTTTTCTTCCCTCTTCTTAAGAGGCGTCCGATTCCTG
>CALAMM010000123.1 GCA_937925775.1 uncultured Fimbriimonadales bacterium | reverse complement strand
GTGCCTGCCGAACGGCACGAGCGGGCGTGCGCCTATCTGACCCGCTATGTGGTGGGCAAGCGGGTGATGCTGCGGTTCGAGCAGCCGCCTAATGAAGAAGGGCAGCCAGTGCCTGCATACTTGTATTTGACCAATCGCCTCTTTGTTAACCGCAAGATGATTGAGATGGGTCTCGCACAAGCGGATAGAGGTCGGTGCTACACCTATCGCAAGCGTTTCATCGAGGCTGAGGAAAATAGGCATGTCCAAGCAAACTAAGCCCCTTAAAGTTTATATGGTTCCTTCTGTTTTGCGTTCTCTCCTGCCTGCCTCGTGAACGGGAATGACTTGTCCTACCATGCGTGATATCCAGACGGCTAACCGCTCGCGTGCCTCCATCACCTGCTCTTCGCCTCCTACGGCGCAGGCAAATCGCTATGCGGGGTACAATCAAGGCGTGGACGCGGTAGAGCGCCGGTTCTGGCGGTAT
The DNA here is from genome assembly GCA_937925775.1 of uncultured Fimbriimonadales bacterium. Taxonomy (GTDB): domain Bacteria; phylum Armatimonadota; class Fimbriimonadia; order Fimbriimonadales; family GBS-DC; genus GBS-DC. The sequence goes on along the minus strand of CALAMM010000123.1, from coordinate 9,590 downwards.
GTGGTGGCGCAGTGGAAGCCGTTGCTGGTGGCTATCCTCTGCTCGGTCGGCGTGACGGCGATCACGGGCTTTACCGCCTATCTTCTCGAGCAGGTCATCAAGTCGATGGACATGCGCGACGCGGCGATGCTCAATCGCGTGTCGCTGACCGTGATAGGCGTGTTTGCGCTGAAGTGGTTCTTCTCCTACGGGCAGGTGTATTACCTTGCGCTGGCAGGGCAACGGCTTACAGCGAAGTTGCGTGAGGACATCTTTGCGCATCTGCAGCGTCTGCCGCTCGGCTTTTTCCAGTCGCGTCAGGTCGGCGCAATCCAATCGGTTATCACCAACGATGTGCCTGTGTTGCAGAACGCGGTGCTGTTGGTGCGCGACACGCTGGACGCCCCCCTACGCATCGTGGCGTTCTTGGTGTACATCTTCGTCTTGAATTGGCGACTGGCGTTGCTCGCGCTGATTTTTCTGCCGTTGATTGCGATGTTGATTCAACGGCTCGGTAGGCAGGTGCATCGGATTACGCATCAGACTCAGGGTGCGCTGGCGAGCGTTTCCGCGCTGGTGCAGGAGGCGCTGGCAGGCGTGCGGGTTATCAAAACCTTCGCGGCGGAGGATCGGGAGATTGAGCGGTTTATGGAGCGCAATCGTGAGGTGTTGCGCCACTCGCTGCGTGGCGAGCGGCGGCGTGCGCGCCTGCGCCCGACAGTGGAGTTCATTGGCGCGGCGAGCATTGCGCTCGGGCTGTGGTTCGGCGGGCAAGAGGTCGCACGCGGGCAGATGACCACCGCGCAGCTGCTGAGTTTCCTGTTCCTGCTTCATCAGATTGCGCAAGCGGCGTCGGGGGTAGGGGCGATTCAGCTCACGCGCAAGCAGGTGCGTGCTGCTGCGCAGCGCATCTTCGCCGAGGCGCTCGATATCGAGCCAGAAGCCTACGACGCGCCCGACGCTCAGCCACTGCCCCCCCTGCAAGGGCGCATCGAGTTCGAGCGCGTCTCGTTCCGCTACCCTACAGGCGAGCAGGCGCTGCGAGAGGTCTCTTTCGAAATCCAGCCGGGCGAAGTCGTCGCGCTGGTGGGGCACTCAGGCGCGGGCAAAAGCACACTCGTCGACCTGCTGCTGCGCTTTTATCACCCCCAAGAGGGCGTCATCCGACTCGACGGCTACGACATCCGCAACGTGACTTTAGAGAGCCTGCGCTCGCAAATCGGCGTTGTGCCGCAGCAGACCGTGCTGTTTGTGGGCACTGTGGCGGACAACATCGCCTACGGCAAGCCCGACGCTACGCGCGAGGAGATTGAACGGGCGGCGCGGCAGGCACACGCGCACGAGTTCATCGAACGCCTGCCCGACGGCTACGAGACCCTTATCGGCGATCGGGGAGTGCGCCTGTCGGGGGGCGAGGCGCAGCGCATCGCCATCGCCCGCGCCCTGCTCCGCAACCCCCGCATCCTCGTGCTGGACGAGGCAACCGCGTCGCTGGACCCCCTCTCCGAGCGCATTATCCAACAGGTCATCGAGGAAGGACGCGGCACGCGCACCACCCTGATTATCGCTCACCGCTGGACCACCGTGCAGTGCGCTGACCGCGCGCTGGTACTGGAACGCGGGCGGCTGGTGGAGCAGGGCACGCACGCCGAACTCATCCAGCGCGGCGGCGTGTACGCACGGCTCTATCAAGCAGCGACCCTCGAACCTGTATAACGCGCCCAAGCCCCACCCCGAACCGGGACGCCATCAGGCAGGACTCGCGTCGCCCACGCCGAAACGCTTCACAGGCAGGAGGCGTAAGACATTATGGACATCTTACCTGGCATCGAAGGCGCGGGTCCCTTAGCGAGGCTGGTCTATCGCCGCGCGGGACGCTCAAAACGAATCTCCAGCTGGGACAAAACGGGCGGCAATCGCGATTTTCTGACCATTCCCCAAGGCGAGACGGCAACGCTGGCGGATATTCAGGGGGCAGGATGTATCCGCCACCTCTGGATGACCGTCGGCTGCCGCGACCCGCTCTACCTGCGCAAGACCGTCCTCAAGATGTATTGGGACGGCGAGACCGAGCCGAGCGTGCTCGCCCCATTAGGCGACTTTTTCGGGCTGGGACACGGTATCGCGCGCTCGTTTATGTGCTTGCCGCTCGCCACCGTCACCCACGAGGCGAACGAGGGCAACTATGGAGGCGGTATCGCGCTCAACTGCTACTTCGCGATGCCCTTCTCACAAGGCGCACGAATCGAGGTGGTCAACGAGTGCGACACGGAAATCGGCTCGTTCTACTACTACATCGACTACGAGGCGTACGACGCGCCCCTGCCCGACCACATCCTGCGGTTCCACGCGCACTACCGACAGGAGTACCACACAACAGGAACGCAAGGCAACTTGTTCGAGCAACGGCGCAACTATTGGGAGCTGTTGGACACGCCCAACCTCAGCGACAGCGAGAACTATCTGATTCTCGATGCCGAGGGCGCAGGGCACTATGTCGGCTGCGTGCTGTCGGTGGACAACCTTGACCCGCTCCCCGTAATCCGCAAACTCGGCAGTCAGGAGCAGGTCATCAAAGAGTACACTTGGTGGGGCGAGGGCGACGATATGATTTTCATCGACGGCGAGCCGTGGCCCCCCTCAATGCACGGGACAGGTTCCGAAGACTACTTCTGCCATGCGTGGGGCATGCACCCAAAAGCATATCTCTACGCGGGCGCGTCCATCCCCGAACACGACCCGAAGCATCCCGACCGGCGCCAATGCACCTCTTACCGATTCCATATCGAAGACCCAATTCTGTTCACGAAGTCGATACGAGTCAGCATCGAACATGGGCATGCGAACCTGCAAGAGAACGACTACTCCAGTGTGGCATACTGGTATCAGACGGAGCCGCACAAGCCGTTTGAGCCATTGCCGCCTGTAGTGGAGCGTATTCCGAGAAACCTGCGTTGAACACTTTGTGGGTCTTTTTGGTGGCGATAGGCGCAGGGGCGTTCGGCTCCATGCTGGGGCTGGGCGGCGGGATTATTCTTGTACCTGCGCTGACCTTACTGATGGGCGTGCCGATTAAGGAGGCGGTCGCGGCGAGTCTTGTTGCCGTCGCTGCGACCTCGTGCGCGGGCGTGCCGACCTATCTTCAAGCGGGACTGGTGGACTGGCGGCTTGGCGTGCGCTTGTTGATCCCAACGCTGCTGGGCGCAATCGCGGGGGGACTGCTAATCGGGTTCATTTCCAGCAACGCTATCCGCTGGCTGTTTATCGCGCTGATTCTGTATGTGCTGGGGCAGATGCTCTGGGCGATGCGTTATCCGCCTGCAGTTCAGGAAGTGCTTCCCGATTGCCGTGCGCAGTGGAACCCGCGCCAGCGTGGGATTGCTGTCGTGCTTTCCGCGTTGGGCGGGGCGATTTCCGCGCTGCTGGGTGTCGGCGGCGGGCTGATACAGGTGCCGCTTATGTACGCCATTCTCAAAGCTCCGCTGCGCTGTGCGATTGGCACCAGCACCTTTCTCATCGGCGCGACCGCCTCCGCCAGCGCACTCCTCTACTTGGTGCAGGGCAAGTTGCAGCCCGATATCGTCGTGCCTGCGACTTTGGGAATCGTTCTCGGGGCGCGCGGCGGCGTGAAACTCGCACAGCGTGTGCCCACGCTCGCGCTGCGCCTCATTTTCGTCGGCGTGATGCTCTATACCGTTGTGCGGTTCGCTCTGAAGTAGGGGGATCGTGCCGAGAGATGCCCTTATTGCGCAAGAAAGACCACACCCCCACCACGATATCCCAGATAAACGACTCCAGCAAAGCCAATAAACAGCCCATTACGACTTTCCCTTGCGCCGCTTTGGCGCCTTGAGCAACCGCTTGCGCCCCCACCGCCGACGCTTGTCCGAACGCGCCTCATCACGCTCAGAGTCGGCACGCTCCGAACGCATTTCTCGGTCTATCCGATGTAAAATTTCAGCGAGCAGCGTGCCCACATCCAACAAGTCCCACCATGTATTCGGCATAACCGCCCCCTGCACGCAATTATACTACAAGAGACAGGTCTTGCGCGTTGCCCTTCGCTGTGCCGACGCGGATGCCTTCAAAGCCCAAGTACGGGAGCGACGACCTTTGTGTCGCCGTGTCTCTCGTCGGCTTTGGCTCCCCAGCGCTCCTCATCGGGTGCGACGCCGTTCTTGTCGTCGCCTTGCGTCGCGGCTGCGTCTTATGAAGGATTGAGGAGGCTATCCCTGCTGGCTTTATCGGTGCAAGGGGCGATGCGATGAAGGGCGTCGCCCCCTGCATCGGCAGTTCAACCCTCTCTTTTCCCTTGCTCCAGGTTGACCAGCGTGCCCATCAGGGTTTTTTCGGCGGCGTTGGTGTCCTGTCCTTGCAGGGCGCGGATGGCTTGGGTCACCTCTTGTGCCTCCTGAACGCGCCCTTGGCTGAGCAGGATTGCTTGGGTGCGCTGGAGTTCGGCTAACGCCTGAGTGCGGTCGAGCTGATGGGCGCGTATGCCCATGATGGTTTTTTCCAGCGAGCGCGAGGCGACGGCGACCTGCAGTTCATTTGCCACGCGCGGGTCTTGGGGCTGGTTCGCCAGCGCAGGGTCGGTGGTGAACTCCAGCACGGCGTCGGCGGTCGCGGTCTCGGTGCGCCCTGTTACGATGTCGTCCCATGTGAGCGTGATTTTGGCGATTCGGTAAATCCCTGCGGGGTGGTTGGGAAACTCCAGCTCCAGAATGGGGTTCAGCACGCTGTTGCGCTCCACATCCACAAGGCTCAGCGTTGCCGTGCGTCCCTGCAGTTTCAACTCGCCCCCGAACGCTTGGCGCACCTGCACCCAGCGTGCGAGCTGAATTTCCAGTCTGGGATTACGCGCTACGACGGTCATCAGGCGCACCAGCTCCTGCTGGAACACTGTGGGGATTTTGTGGGGCTGGTCGATGTAGTAATACTTGCCGCCGCTGCGCCGCGCGATGCCTGCGAGTAGCTCCTCGTTGTAGTCGGGCCCGAAGCCGAGCGCGGTGATGTGGAAGCCGAACTCTTTTGCTTTTGCCGCCGCGCCCACGATGGTGGCGAAGTCTTTAATCCCAGTGGTCGGCTCGCCATCGGTAAGCAGGATTAGATGGCTTTGGTAGCCGGGCAGAGGCGTGCCCGTGATTTGCTGCGTGCCCACCACCAGCGCGTCGTAGAGGTTCGTCGTGTCGCCCACCGTTAGGCGCATGATGTGGTCTTTCACGAGCTGCTTGTTTATTATCTTGCGTGGCGGCATCACGACATCCACCGCGTCGGAGAAGGTCACGATGGACAGCACATCCTGCTCGGTGAGTTGGTCGACGATATAGGCGCAGGCTTGCTTGGCGTACTCGAAGGGTGCGCCTTCCATCGAGCCGCTTCGGTCTAACACGAGGCAGAGGTTCAAGGGGGCGCGTCCTGCAGCGGTTTGCACGGCGCGGATAGGGATAAGCAACCCCTCGCGGGCGATGCTTTGCGCCAGCGCGTAGCGCCTGCCCAGCACGACCTCCATACTCAGCGAGGGTTGTGGCGGCGCGCCGCCCAGATTCGGCACCGCCTGCGTGCGGTTCGGGTCTAACACAGGCATCTGCATCGCCTGCGTGCGGTTCGGATCACTCAACGGTCCCATCTGCTGCGTTCGGTCCATCCTTGCCTCCTGTCGGTTTCGACGGTTCGATACGCGGTACGGTTTTTCCTCCTATTCGGGGCGCAGCGCCTGCAGGAGGCGTTGCACATTCTGCAGGCAGCGCGCGGCGCTCTCTCTCGGCGTGCGGATGTAGCGCTCCTGCTCGATAATCAGCCACTGCCAGTTGTGCTGGAGGGCAAGCTGCAGGATGCCGCGCATGTCGATGGCGCCCTCGCCCACCTCGATATCGTGCATCTCAGGCTTGCTGATATAATCTTTCAGGTGCAGGGCGCGGATGCGGTCGGCGTACTGTTCGCAGAACGCCCGCGCGTCCGCGCCACCGTACTCCACCCAATAAGTGTCTGGCTCCAGAGCGAAATAGCGCGGGTCGGTTTGCTCCATCAAAATATCCACCGCGCGTTTGCCATCGTACTCGATGAACTCATAGCCGTGCAGATGGTACAGGAAGGGGACACCGCCCGCCGCAAGCGACTCGCCGATTCGGTTGAACCGTTCCGCGATCCGTTTCCAGTCGTCTGCGCTCTGGCGTTGCGCTTCGTCGATCCAGAAGGTCACCGCGTAGTGGGCATTCCACTGCTTGCAGGCGTCAATCACCGCCTGGGGTTGCGTTTCGAGGGCGTGCAGGTCGAACCCCAGCCCTGCGATTTGCAGCCCTGTCTCGTTTAGAAGCCGCTTCATCGTGGGGCTGTGTTCGCCCATGAAGCCCGTTGTCTCGATATACTCATAGCCCATCTGCGCGATGGCGCGGAGAGTGCCCTCGAAATCCGTTTTTAGGTCGTCGCGCAAGGTATACAGCTGCAGTCCGATGTTTGGCATGGTTCTCTCCTGCGGGCATGGGGGGGTGCGTAGCATGAGTCGCGACGGTAGCGACCTCAGCCAGCAGCGCGGTCGAGGTGAGTGCCCGCTGTTTCACCGCTTTCCTCTACCAGAGCCTTAGATAATCCGCGAAAGGTGATTTTCCTGCTTGCCGAACCGTTTTTTTCACCAAAACAACACACCCGCCGCGTAGCGTCGGCGTCCCGCCGACGAATTCCTACATCAACCGAGCGCAAGCGCGTGTTTCCGAGTCCCTCTGCGAGGGGGATGAGTTTCCGAACAGCCTTGAGACATCTTGACAAACGCACTCCGTCGGGTATAATCCCGTAGACAATTATCTACCATTTAGGAGACGACGATGGCAGTGAACAATCTTTCGGCAGCAGAGAAGCAGAAGGCGCTGGAGGCGGCGATTGCGCAGGCAGAGCGCCAGTTCGGCAAAGGGAGCGTGATGCGCTTAGGTGAAGCGACTCGCCTCCAAGTTGCCGTGATCCCCACAGGTAGCACCGCGCTGGATATGGCACTGGGCGTCGGCGGCATTCCCCGCGGACGAATTATCGAGATTTACGGCACGGAGTCGTCGGGTAAGACGACGCTTGCGCTTCACATGATTGCCGAAGCCCAGAAACTCGGCGGGAACGCGCTGTTTGTGGATGCGGAACACGCGCTCGACCCTGAATATGCCCGCGCAATCGGCGTGGATGTGGATCGCCTATACATTTCGCAGCCGTCCACGGGCGATGAAGCGCTCGAGATTATGGATACCCTGATACGCAGCGGCGCGTTCGATATCGCGGTACTCGATTCAGTTGCCGCGCTGATGCCCCGTCAGGAGCTGGAAGGCGACATTGGCGATGTGACGGTCGGTGCGCAGGCACGCCTGATGTCGCAAGCGCTGCGCAAGCTCGGCGCGTCCGCCGCAAAGAGCAACACCGCTGTTGTGTTCATCAACCAGATTCGCGAGAAGGTCGGTGTAATGTACGGCAACCCGGAGACGACGCCGGGCGGGCGTGCGCTCAAGTTCTGGGCGTCGGTGCGCTTGGAGGTGCGCCGCGTGGACAACATCAAGCAGGGCAACGAGATTATCGGCGTGCGCACGCGCGTGAAGGTCGTCAAAAACAAGGTGGCACCTCCCTTCAAACAAGCCGAGTTCGACATGATTTTCGGGAAGGGCATTTCCAAGCTGGGCGACCTGATTGACCAGGCGTTGGCGCTGGGCATTATCCAGAAGTCGGGCACATGGTTCAGCTTCGGCGAGACGCGCCTGGGGCAGGGACGCGAGAACGCCCGTGCCTACCTGGAGCAGCACCCTGAACTTGTGCAGCAGCTCGAGCAAGCGGTGCGTGCCCAGATGACGCCCGCCGCCCTCGTCGCCACCGCCAGCGAGGTCGACGACGCCGTCGAGGCGTTGGACTAAACGCCGACGGCAGGGTACAATTCGCCCTTGATGGCGATTCGCGTCAGGCTGGGACAGGACGAGGTGCAGGTGGAGCCAGGTGGCTCGGCGCAGATTGTCGCACTGGTGCGCAACGAAGGCGACGCACCCGACCAGGTTGCCCTCGAAGTGGAGGGCATCGACGCCGAGTGGTGCGCGATTCCCATACCGTCGTTCGTGGTCGCGCCGGGTGAGGAGGTACAGGAGCGCATCTTGATTCGCCCGCCGCGCAGCACGGAGAGTCGCGCGGGCACCTACCCGATTCTTGTGCGTGCCCGCTCGCTGGAGAACGGGGGCACGGGCGTGGCGCAGGCGAGCCTCACTATTCGCCCCTACAGCATGCTCACCCTGGAAATCGCTCCCAAGCGGGCTGTCGCTTCCCCCTGGCGCAAGCGCGTCCCTTACGAACTGATGATTTCCAACTTCGGCAACGCCGAGCAGACCGTGCAGCTCCACGCTTCCGACCCTGAAGACGAGTTGGTGTTCGAGCTGGAACGGGAGCGCACACTGCTGGCGCCGGGTGAGACTCAAAGCGTGTTGCTGCATGCGCAGCCGCGCCGACTGCCGCTGTTGGCGAACCCTGCGCTGTTCAGCTTCACGGCAACGGCGCGCAGCGTAGAAGACCCGCTCCGCTCCACCTCCGTGCAGGCGCAGCTGGAACGGCGCGGGCTAATCAGCCCTCTCGTGCTGGGGTTCCTGCTGACGCTGGGACTGCTGTTTGCGCTCTGGGCGTACACGCGCCCCCTGCCCGTCGAGATCGCCGAGTTCACCGCGCACCCCGCCCAGATTACCGCAGGAGCCACCACGACCCTGAGTTGGGTCGTGCGCAACGCCGACAAGGTGCTCATCGAGCCTGGGGTAGGCGAGTTCGACCCCAACAAGACGCGCTCGGTACCAGTGCAGCCGCAGACCACCACCACCTATCGCCTGATTGCCCGCAACCGCTACGGCGAGCAGATGCGTGAGGTCGTGGTGATTGTGCAGAACGCGCCCGAACCGCCGCCCCCCGTGATTAGCAAGTTCTATGCCGAGCCGCCCCAGATTAAGCGCGGCGAGAGTGTGCTGCTCCGCTGGGAAGTGCAGAACGCCACCGAGCTCATCCTGACCCCACCTGGTGGAATCAAGTTGGACCCTGCGATGCCGGGCTACGAGCATCGTCCCTCGCGCACCACAGAATATGAACTAATCGCCCGCAACGCCGCAGGCAAATCCGTTAGCAAGAAAGTCAGGGTGGAGGTGATTGACCCCTCACAGGCGCAGATTCTGAGCTTCACCGCGCAGCCTGAGAACATCGTCGTGGGCGAGAGCGTCATCCTGCGTTGGGAGCTGTTCAACGCGGTGCGTGCGGAGATTGATCAGGGCATCGGACGCATCGACCCCAAGCAGGGCGAGGTGACTGCGACGCCGACAGCCACAACCACCTACACACTGACCGCCTACGACAGCGAGGGCAGACCGGTGCAAGCGAAACTCACAGTGCGCGTGGAAACAACCTCTGAGCCGCCTTCGGATGGGATGCCTTAGTCGCCTTCGCGTAGACACCGACGCGCCTTGCGCTTGATGCGCGCCAGCGCGTTATCGACCGCCTTCGGCGAGCAACCCAGTCGCTTGGCAATTTCGCGGTAGGTGAGTTGCTGATGATAGAGCGCGACCACACGCGACTCCAGCGGGCTGAGGTGTGTTGCCAGGAACTCGCGTCGTCGCTGTGCCGTC
>CALAMM010000122.1 GCA_937925775.1 uncultured Fimbriimonadales bacterium | reverse complement strand
GGCGACCGCGAACGCTTCGAGCGCGAGTTCTACGAGTACGCGCAGGGCAAAAAGGCGATGATTATCGATGTGCGCTTCAACGGCGGGGGCAACATCGCCGATACGCTGGTCGATTGGCTGGAGCGTAAGCCCTACGCCTATTATGTGCCACGCGATGGACTGCCCAACCTCGCACCGCCAAACGCCCTCGATATGCCGATGGTGGTATTGATGAACGAGCGCAGTATGTCCAACGGCGAGATGTTCCCCTACGCCATGCGTGCGCGCAAACTCGCCACACTCATCGGCTGGGAGACGCCTGGCTATGTTATCTGGACTTGGGGGCTAAGCCTTGTGGACGGCACGGGTGCGCGGATGCCCCAGCAGGGCGCGTATCGCATCGACGGCTCCAACATGGAGAACAACGGCGAGAAGCCCGACATCGCCGTGTGGCTCTCGCCTGAGGACTGGCTTAGCGACCGCGACCCGCAGCTTGACAAGGCGTTGGAGGTGCTGGGGCGCGCCCTTCGAGCGGAAAGCACCGATTGAAAATCGTACTTCTCAGCGCGCCGCCTGCGTCAGCTCCACGATTTTGCGCGCCGCGTCTTGCATCGTCTCAGCAGGGATGAGCGGCGTGCCCTGCAGGAGGGCGCGTCCCTCCTCCGCGTGCGTCCCTGCGAGGCGCACGACGACGGGGATGTCCACCTTCAGCGTCTCGAAGGCTTCGAGCATGCCGCGCGCAACTTCGTCGCCGCGCGTAATGCCCCCGAAGATGTTGAACAGCAGTCCCTTGACATTCGGGTCCATCAGCACGAGTTCGACGGCTTGGCGCACGCGGTCGGCTTTCGCCCCGCCGCCGATGTCGAGGAAGTTCGCTGGGCGTCCGCCCGCCCGCGCCACCTCATCGACGGTACACATCACCAGCCCTGCGCCGTTGCCGATGATGCCAATATCGCCCCCCAGACGCACATAGGCGATGCCCCGCTTGCTGGCTTCTTCCTCGATGGGATCGTCGATGCTTTCCTCGCGGAACGCTTCCAAGCGTTTCTGGCGGAAGAGCGCGTTCTCGTCGATAGTGATTTTCGCGTCGGCGGCGAGGATACGCCCGTCCGCCAACACCGCGCAGGGGTTAATCTCCGCTAAGTTCGCGTCCACCGCGATGTAGGCGCGATACAGCCCGTGCAGGATTGCGCTGAGCGGGCGTATCTGCTCTTGGGGGATGCCCGCGGCGTAGAGCGCCTCGCGTGCCGCGTAGTCGGTCAGCCCCAGCAGCGGGTCAATTGCGACGGTCGCAATCGCCTCAGGGTGCTGGGCAGCGACCTCCTCGATGTCCATCCCGCCGTAGCGACTGACCATCAACACATTGCGCTGGGGCGTGCGGTCGATAGTAATCCCGATGTAGTATTCCTGCTTGATGTCGACAGCCTCTTCCACCAGCACTTTTTCGGCGATGAGTCCTTGGGGGTTCTGGGGCGAGATGAGTCGCTTGCCGAGGATGCTTTCGGCGGCTTGGGCGGCTTCGTCGGGGGTTTGCGCGAGTTTGATACCGCCTGCTTTGCCGCGTCCGCCCATCAGCACCTGCGCCTTGACCACAACGGGTTTGCCCAGTCGCTCAGCGACGGCTTTCGCGCCTGCAGGCGTGCTGACCACCTCTCCTTGCGGCGTGGGAACGCCAAAATCGCTCAATATCTGCTTCGCCTGATACTCATGTAGTTTCATACGCTACTCCAGTCCACGCAGGAGTATACCCCAGCAGGAGCTGTGCGCCAGAGGGTAAACTATTGCGCCGTGAACGGGTCAGGGTACGCCGTGCCGCAGATTGGCTGTTCCGTGTGTGGGGCGGGGTGCGAGCCGTTGCAGGAGCGCTGCCCGCGCTGCGGGAACGATCCGTTTACGGAAGTAGGTCTGCGACTGGGTCCACTGAGTCGGAGTCTGTTCTTGCGCAATTTCGGTTGGCGCGTGCTGATTGCGCTGCCGTTGCTGGGCTGGTTGTGGTGGCGCGAATCGGTGCGGTTGCCCAAGTGGGAGAGTTTGGCTGGCTGGGCGCAGGTGGGACTGGGCGCACTCATCGTGGCTGCCCTGACGACGATGGGGTATCACCTCTGGCTCACCTATCGGGCGGCGCAGGTCGCGCTGGTGCTAACCCCAGCCGAGGCGTGGCTCTACCAGCGGCGTGGTGGGCGTGTCTATTTCGAGCGGATGAGCTGGCTGGAGTGCCTGCCACCCGAATCGCCTCGCGGCTGGCGCGTGCTGGAAGCGTTCAGCACGATCCTTCACATCATCCTCCACGCAGGGCTGCAAGCACTGGCGTTGCTTGTGCCCGACCATGTCTATGAGTTTCGATTGCGCAGTCGTCTCGATGCGGATCGGTGCTGGCGGCTCGCGCTGGCAGGAGCGCAGTACCATCCCCGTTTCACGCTGACCTATATCGCCTACTACGCGCTTCCCTTCTGGCTCCAGAGCGGCATCGTGCAGATTGAGCCAGGCTACGAGCCGTCACCCGAACGCAACTTTCTTGCACTCGATCTGTCCACGCGCACCCTCCGCGCCTACGCCTTCAACGAGGTGCGCATAGACGAAGGGGTTTTCCGAACCAAGAGCGCGCTCTCGCAGGACGCCCACCCTGCCGAAGCTGGGGAGGTGACCCTGCCTGCCTTCGCTATGCCCTACGGCGACTACTGGCTCCGCGCCGAGTGGGGCATTATCAAGCGTATCGAGAGCCGCCGCACCGCAAGCGAGACCGCCAGCGTGCCCCTTCAGTCCCCAAAACCCGCATAATCGTCAGCAGGAAACGAACCGTTTGGCACGGAGCGTGCTTCCAGCCTCCTCGACGGCTCAGTGCCGTCAGGAGGATAACGATGCGGAAGCATACTACTTTTGGGTTAGCAGTGGCTTTACTCAGCGGCGTCTTCGCCAACACGACCCTCTTCAACAACGATAAACTGGTTCAGCTGGGAACCGTGACGCTGAAAATCACGCAAGTCTCGCCCGGTATAACAACGCAGATTATCTACGGCAGCACGCTGAATGTGAAAGCGGGCGAGTATGTGTTGAACCCGACCACCGCGCCCAGAAACTGGGCGTTCTGCGTGGATTTAGACCATGTTGTGCAGTTGAATCAGACCTACACCTATGAGCTTTGGCTCGCTTACGGGCGTGTGGGCGCCCTGTTGAACTTGCGCGATTCGTTTCTCACGGGTTCCGACCTCAACAAGAAGGGCGCAGGGTTCCAAATCGCGCTGTGGGAGATTGCGCACGACCATGCGTTGGGCAACGCGGACAACCTGAACGGCGGTGCATTCCGATATACGGCAGATGCGACCGTTGCAGCCTACGCCAGCTCGTTGCTGAGCGCAACTTCAGGGCAGGCGGACTACTACTACTTCCTGCGCAGCACCAACGGGGCACAAAACTTGGCGATGGTTCCCGAACCTGCTTCGCTAATCGCGCTGACGGCGGGCTTCGTGGGGCTGATTGCCCGACGGCACAGGAAGTAAAGGAGTTAGCTGTAGTGGGAGGCGGGAGGAGGGGGGGCAAAGAGTAGCAGATGCGATTCTTGACACAAAGCGCTATGACCGCCAAAACCGTTCCCGAATCTCCCGAACCGAGCGCTGATGGCTTTGGAGTAGGGCACGCAGTTCCGCCGCGTCGCGCAGGTTCAAGCTCTGTGCCGTGATAGCGACACGCTCGTCTTCTGGCAGGGTGTCGGGGGCAGGGTCAAAGAGCAAGCGCAAGCGATTGCGTAGGTGGTACAGGAACCCCCATGCTTCGGTCAGCGTCTCGTAGTCGGCGCGGTCCAGAACCCCCGTGCGCCAGAGCCACTCCGATTGTGCGCGCGTCTCCAGAGACTCAGGGTGGTTTCGGAGGTTCGCGTGCTGCACGACGAGCCAGTGCGTGAGGAACTCCACCGATGCCTGTCCTGCGTGTCCGAGTTTGAGATGGGTTTCGAGTTGATGGGGCGGAACTCGCTCGTTCAGGGCGCGCTCGATGAGGTGCTGCATCGCGTCCCGCTCTGCGGGGGTGGGAGGTGTGCCATAGCGGAACTGGTTCAGTAGCTGCAGGAACGGCTCTGCGAGGGGTGATTCCATATTCAGGGCACGGGCGCGTAGGGCGGCGAGCCGTTCCCACGGCGCGGCGCTGTGGGCGTAGTATTCACGCCAGCTCGACAAGGTGCGCACCAGGGCGCCTGCCTTGCCCTCAGGGCGCAGTTGCGTATCAACGGGCGGAAACACACCCTGTTCTGTCAGTCGTTGGCATAGGTTGAGAAAGTTTTGTGCGAGGATCTGCATTTTTTCGGTGTCGGCGTTGTCGGCGCAAACGAAGGCGACATCCCAGTCGCTGCCGAAGCCCAACTCCCCCGCTCCAAGGCTGCCGAAGCCCACGATGAGCATGGGGGATTCGGGCGCGACCAGCTCCCACAAGCAGGTGAGGAGCGTTTCGGCAAGGGCGGTGAGGTCATGCGCGGTCTGGTCAGGCGTCGTTTCGCCCCAGAGGTCGCGCGCGCCGATGCGGAGCTGCTCGCGCCGCGCGTACGCCGCCAAGTTCGCGACTTGCGCGTTCACAGTGCGACACGACTCCAGCCGTTTTCGCAGGGCGTTTCGGTGCTGCTCGCGGGTCTTTGCGCCTTTCGCGACAATCTCCTCACCGAACAGCATATCGAGCAGCTCGAGGTTCCCCAGCAGGCGGTTCCAGAGGGGGGGCGACTGTGCCAGTTCCGTCAGGCGAGTCAGCACTTCGGGCGACTCGGCGTAGGCGGCGAACAACGCTGCGCGATTGGGAAAAGCGTCGGCGAGTCGCTCCAGCCCGATCAAAGCGCGGTCGGGGTCAGGCGTGCGCGCACAAGCGGTCAGCAATTCGGGGAGGATGGCGGCAAAGGCGCGTTTCGCGTCAGGCGGCGGCGCACCGTATGCGTTCCCTTCGAGGTTCGCCTGCAGAATCTGAAGGGCGCGTTGTGGCTCGGAGAAACCGAGCTCGTGGAGCCGCTGCTGCCAGCGGGCGGTATCTTCGATGGGCGGAAGCGCGTCTGCTTGCTCCTCTGGCGTGGGTGAGGCGGTCGCGAAGTGAGGGCTGAGAACCCGCTCCCGGTACCGCCGCGCCGTTTCCCGATGGCGTCGCAAGTCCGCCTCGAACGCGGTCGGGTCTGGATAGCCCATCTGTTTGGCGAATCGTTCTCGTTCGCGGGGCGCGCGCGGCAGGGTGTGCGTCTGGTGTCCGTACTGGAGCTGCAGGCGATGCTCCACGGTGCGCAGGAAGCAGTAGGCGTTGCGCAGGGCGTCGGCTTCCGCAGGGTGTAGCATGCGCGCGTTTTTCAGCCGTTGGAGCGCGTCCAGCGTGTTTGGCGTGCGCAGGCGCGGGTGCTTGCCTCCATGCAGCAGCTGCAGCGCCTGCGTCGGGAACTCGATATCGCGGATCCCGCCCCAACCGTTCTTGATGTCGGCTTCGTATTCGCCGCGCGCTTGCGCCTGCGCTTCGGTGCGGATGCGTTGCTCTACCATCTGTGCCAAGTCTGCCTCACTCAGTGCGGGGCGATAGACCCAGGCGTGAATCCGCTCTAAGAACTGCTCGCCCACGCGCGGGTCGCCCGCGCACACACGCGCCTTAATCATCGCCTGACGTTCCCAGACCTCCGCCCAGTTCTCGTAGTAGTGCAGGGCGGAGCTGAGGGTGCGCACTATCGGACCGAACCGTCCTTCAGGGCGTAGGCGCAAGTCGACGCGGAACACAATCCCGCGCCGCATCGGCTCGGAGAGGGCTTTGACCAGCATTTCAGCGAGGCGCGTGAGGTACTGCAGCGGCTCGCGTGTGCCTTGAAGTGGCGGCTGGTCTGCGCAAATCAGGATCGGGTCGATGTCGGAGCTGTAGTTTAGCTCGCGTCCGCCCCACTTGCCCATGCCAATCACGCAGAGACCATGCTCGCCTGAAACGCCTTGCGCCGCGCTGAGTTCTTGATGGCATGCTTCCAGCGCGGCGCTAACGCACACATCGGCAAGGTCGGACAATCCCCGCGCGATGTCGGGGAGCGATGCCTCGCCCAGCACATCCAGCGCGGTGAGCCTCAGGAACTCCTGCTGCTTGAACGCGCGGAGGCGGTCCAGCTTCATCCAGAAAGTGGTGCAGGGCTTGAGCAGGCGGTGGAGGTCGCGCCGAAGGTCGGCACGAGAACGCGGGCGCATCAGCAACCGCGCATCGAGCAGAATCTCGCTGAGTTCGGGGTTCTGCAGGAGGGTGTCTGCCATGTATTGCGACTGGGCAAGCACGGCGAGCAACGGCGTCAGCGCCGCGGGCGTCTCGGCGAACAGGCGGTAGTAAGTCAGCGTCGCGCCCAGCGACTCCAGCCAGCGGTCAAAGTTGAGCAGCAGGCGGTCGGGGTCGGGCGCGTTCTGCAACGCCAGCGTCAGGGTCGGTGCGAACCGCTCAAACAACTCTGCCTGCAGTCCCTCCCCCCGCCAACGACGCCACAACCGCGCCGCGCGCTCAGGCTGGTCAAACGCGATTTGCTCCATCATATACCCAGCGTCGCCCGCGCCCAGCCCCCAGCAAGAGGCAACTCAAACCACACACCCCGACTCGCCTCAATCGCGGGCCATATCGTGTAGACCAACGCAACAATCGTGTAAGCCACCCCCAAAAGAAAGACCAAAATCGCGCCCACGCCACAGGTGATTATCACTATAAAAAGGCCCACAACCGCTAACAGGATCGCTCCCACGAGCAAAATCAGCTGAAAGTAGAGCGCCTGCAGGGCGTGAAACGCGACGAACCGTGAACGGTCTTTGTAAACCAGATAGATGACCAGTGGCACAACATACTGCCCTATCGTGATAACATATCCAAGCAAAGTCAGCAGATGCGCCAGCATCCCCCAGAGCCGCTCCTCGTCTGTAAGTAGCCCATCCTGTGGATAACTCATTTTACCGCCTCCTAAAGCAAGTGTACCTGAGCAGGCTTTGCGTTTGAGACCGTGAACGGCTTGCTGTCAACCCCAACCTCCTCTCCTACTGAGTAGGTGTGGGTCTGTAGTTGGGGAAAAAACAACGCGGTCGTCGGCGGGGACACTGGCGCTGCGCGGGTGTGGCTTGGACATTCTTGTCCAAGCGCATTTTGTCGGCGGTGGCAGTGGTGCTACGGCGGGTGCGACGACATTCCTGTCGTCGCGAGTTTTCTTGGCGGTGTTGCGACGCCAAGCAAGGCGTCGCACCCGCGCTGGCGTGGCTTGGACATTCTTGTCCACGCGCGGGTGTGGCTTGGACATTCTTGTCCAAGCATAGTTCGTCGGCGGGGATGCCGACACTACGATGGGGCGTGCTGCGTAGCGTCAGCGTCTCGCTGACGAAGAAAACGCCGACGCTACGATTTCGTCGGCGGGGACGCCGACGCTACGGGGTTGGGTGTGCTGCGTAGCGTCAGCGTCTCGCTGACGAAGAAAAACGCCGACGCTACGAGAGGGGCTTGGGGCAAGGGCACAAACACGGGGAAACGCGACAGCCACACGCTGACCCGTCTGAGCAGTCGCTTAGCAGGAATCCGCCAACATCCTG
>CALAMM010000121.1 GCA_937925775.1 uncultured Fimbriimonadales bacterium | reverse complement strand
GTCGGCGTCCCCGCCGACGAGCAACGCTTGGACAAGAATGTCCAAGCCACACGATGGTGCTTGGACAGGAATGTCCAAGCTACAGAGCGATGCTTGGACAAGAATGTCCAAGCCACAGAGGGATGCTTGGACAGGAATGTCCAAGCCACGCAAGCACAGGTACGACGCCAAGATAGGCATCGCACCGAGTCGACAAGCATCACCCATGAACGCGGCAGCGAGAGATTGGCTCGCTTCAAGGCGCGTCAGTATCGGGGTAGAGCGTCCTTACCGTCTCCTGCGCGAGAGCCATCCACTGCTCCAGCCCCAACTGTTCAGCGCGGGTGGAAGTATGGATCCCCGCACGCCTGAGAATGGCGCTGGCGCGGTCAGCGCTGTTGAACAAGGTGGTCAGCGCGTTCCGCAAGGTTTTGCGCCGCTTGCCAAACCCCGCTCGCGTGAGCTTGAAGAACCACTTCTGCTCCCGCGGCGGCAAACGGTCAGGCACGGGCGTTAGACGCACAATCGCCGAATCCACTTCAGGCTGCGGATAGAACGCCGTGTTGGGCACGCGCCCCAAATACTCCACCCGCGCGTGGTACTGCACAAACAGGCTCAACGCACCATACGCCGCCTCGCCCGGCTTGGCAACCAGACGCTCTGCGACCTCCTTCTGTACGGTCAGCACGATGAGCGGGATATGCGCTTTATACTTTAGCAGGTGTTCCAGCAACGGCGAGGTGATCGAGTAGGGGATGTTCGCTACGACCTTTGCTTGAGGCTCGCCGCGCAGGAGTTCGGGCACGGACTGGCTAAGAGCGTTCGCTTGAATCAGGACGATGTTCGATAGGTGCTGCGCCTCGATGATGGTCTGCAAAATGGCAACGAGCCGCGCGTCCACCTCGACCGCTATCACTTGGCGCACGCGCGCTGCCAGCATCAGCGTCAACGCGCCCAGTCCAGCACCAATCTCCAGCACGGCGTCCTCAGGCTGCAACGCCGCCGCCTCCAGAACGCGCTGTGCCACACGCCGATCGGTCAAAAAGTTCTGACCCCAGCCTTTGGACGGACGCACCTGGTACTCCTGCAGCCACGCACGGATCTGGCGCAACGAAAACGGGTTCAAATCGCTCATAGGGTACAATAGTCTACCGTATGAGCATACCCGACGCAGCGAAATTGCAGGCAGAAGTGCTGATTCAGGCGTTGCCCTATATTCAAAGGTGGAGCGGTGCGATTTTCGTTGTCAAGTACGGCGGTGCCGCGATGGGCGAGAACGGCTTGGCAAGCCAAGTGATGCAGGACATCGTGCTGATGCACTGCGTGGGGATTCGCCCCGTGATTGTGCATGGCGGTGGCCCCGAAATTTCCGAATTAATGAAACGGCTCGGCAAGCAACCCCAGTTTGTGAACGGCTTGCGCGTCACCGACGCCGAGACGATGGAACTGGTGGAGATGGCGCTCACGGGTAAGACGAACCCGCGTCTGGTGGCGCTCATCCAGCAGCAAGGCGGACGCGCGATCGGCATCTCAGGCAAGGACGGCGGGCTGATACGCGCACGAAAGGTTCAAGGCGAAGTGGACCTCGGCTTCGTTGGGGAGGTGGACGCTATCGACCCGAGCGTGGTTCACTCGACGCTGGAGGCAGGCTACATCCCCGTGATTAGCCCAGTGGGGATGGGAAGTGACGGGGCGACCTACAATCTGAACGCCGATTTCGCAGCGGGCGCACTCGCGGGTGCCCTGCACGCAGCGAAGCTAATCCTGATGACCGATGTGCCCGGCGTGCTAAGCGACCCCGACGATCCCACTTCCCTCATCTCCGAGTTGACTCGCGAGCAGGCAAAGCGTATGATTGAGAACGGGCGCGTGTCGGGCGGAATGATCCCCAAGCTGCAGGCATGCCTGACCGCACTGGAAAACGGCTGCCCTCGCGCGCACATCATCGACGGGCGTATCCCCCACGCCCTGCTCATCGAGGTGTTCACCGACGCGGGAATCGGCACCATGATTCGATGAGAAGGGCAAACCATGCCTCAAATTCGGGATAACCGCCTCCCCCCCTTGACTTGTAGACAAATGATAGTGTACAATATTCTACAAGGCGCGAGCCACCGTTTCATGGACTGTTCTGAGCGGAGTCACGGGGAGGGATACCTCCCCTCCCCTCAACAGGAGGCGACGATGGCGAAGGCACTGACGAAACCGCAACGGGCGATACTGCAGTTCATCGTGCAGTTCACGCGCGAACACGGCTACCCGCCGACCATCCGCGAGATCCAGCAGGGCATCGGCGTCATCAAGAGCCTGCGCGGGATTACCCTGCACCTTGACGCGCTCCAGCGCAAGGGCTACATCGAGCGAGGTAATCAGGCGCGGTCAATACGCATCATTCACCCCGACTATCAGCCCGACCGCGAGCGCGTCCGCTTTCTGCCCCTCATCGGCACCATCGCCGCAGGAACCCCCACCCTCGCCTACGAAAATGTGGAAGACATTATCCCCGTGCCTGCGGATATGGTGCGAAATGTGGAGAATGCGTTCCTGCTGCGCGTCAAGGGCGACAGCATGGTGGGCGAGCATATCCTGCCGCGCGACCTGGTGGTCATCAAGCCCCAGCAGACCGCCTACAACGGCGAGCTGGTGGCAGTGCTCGTCGGGGAAGAGGCGACCATCAAGCGCATCTTCTTCGAGCGCGGACGAGTACGACTGGAGTCGGCGAACCCCGCCTACGAGCCAATCTACGCCCCCATCGAAGAGGCACGGGTGATCGGCAAGGTCATTGGACTGCTCCGCGATTACGGGCAGATGGGCGTGTCCTCCGTGTAAGCGCACGAGCATATGCCCATGCGCTTGCTAAGCAAACTCATAAGCCAACCTCCCCGCCACCCCGTGCGCCTGATCCTTGGGCTGGGCAACCCAGGCGCACAGTATGCCTCCACGCGCCACAATGTCGGCTTCTGGACAGTGGATACGCTCGCAGAACGCCACAGCATCGAACTCAAAACGCGCCGCCACAACAGCCGACTCGGTATCGGCATTATCCACGAGGTTCCCGTCGTGCTGGCG
The DNA here is from genome assembly GCA_937925775.1 of uncultured Fimbriimonadales bacterium. GTDB lineage: Bacteria > Armatimonadota > Fimbriimonadia > Fimbriimonadales > GBS-DC > GBS-DC. Next base: position 608 of record CALAMM010000121.1, on the reverse strand, counting down.
AAGCCCCAGACCTACATGAACCTTTCGGGCGAGGCGGCGCGTGCCCTCCTCCAAGCATATCACCTCCAGCCCGAACAGATGCTGGTGATTTTCGACGACATCTGGCTGCCTCCTGGGGTGGTGCGCGTACGCGCGAAAGGCTCGGCTGGCGGGCACAACGGGATGAAATCGATCATCCACGCGCTCGGCACCGAGGCGTTCCCACGGGTGCGCATCGGTATCGGACAGCCTCCCGCAGAGATGGACTTAGCCGACTATGTGCTGGCTCCCCCAACGCCCGAAGAACGCGAACGGCTCCTCCTCGCCGTGCAACGCGCCGCCGACGCCTGCGAAGCATGGCTCACGAACCCCATCGAGCAGGTGATGAACCACTTCAATCGCTCCGTGCCCGACGCCGAGAACAGTTGAAGTATCGCCGAAGCACAGCGCACGGGTACACTCTATCCTATGCAGACTCAGCCCGTGCAGGACGGCGCAACGCCCCTCATCGAGCTGCGCCACATCACGAAACGCTTCGGCAACCTCGTCGCCTGCGACCGCGTGAGCCTGCAGGTCGCCCCCGCGACGCTCCACGCGATTATGGGCGAGAACGGCGCTGGCAAAACCAC
>CALAMM010000120.1 GCA_937925775.1 uncultured Fimbriimonadales bacterium | reverse complement strand
CTACGCAGGGGTGTGGTTTCGTCGGCGGGGACGCCGACGCTACGGGTTGGGTGTGGTTCGTCGGTGGGGACGCCGACGCTACGAGTTGGGCGTGCTGCGTAGCGTCTGCGTCTCGCTGACGACACAGATTTTTTTAGCCTTACGCCCACCCCACCCCACAACGCCCGTATACCCCCAAAGCCCCAACACCCCACGCGGAAATGCCCAGCACGCTCTCGGCATTTCCGAGATAGCCTCTTGCACACTCTCATAACGGGTACACTACAATCAAATGGCGCGCTCGGTATATCAGCAAGGCGCACCGCCGCGCAAGTCGCGCGCTCGGCGCGTCTTTTGGGCGGTATTTTGGATCGTATTCTGGCTAAGCGGGCTGCTGCTGGGTAGTGTGCTGGGCTATCTGCACTTTGCCAGCGAGGGCACAGTCAGCCGCGCCGTGATTGCCTACATCAAAGGCGAAACGAAGCCCGAAAATGCTTTCCCTGGCAAGCGCAAGGTCACGCTCCTGATTGTGGGCGCGGACGAGAACCGCGACCACCGCAAGCGCGTGGTGAACACGATGGCGCGCACCGACACGATAATCGTGGCGCAGGTCGACTTTGTGAACCAGCGCATCCACGCGCTCTCCATCCCGCGCGATACGCTGGTGCGCATCCCGCGACACGGCTGGGGCAAAATCAACTCCGCCCACGCCCTCGGCGGACCGAAACTGCTGGTGGAGACCGTCAGCACCCTGCTGGGCAACCTGCAGATTGACGAACTGGTGGTGGTCAGCTACAAAGCCTTCGAAGAGGCCGTCGATGCGCTGGGCGGCGTGACCATCGAAGTAGAAAAGCGCATGCGCTACCACGACAACTGGGGCGACCTGCATGTGGACTTGGAACCGGGCGTGCAACACCTCAACGGCAAGCAGGCGTTGGGCTATGTGCGGTTCCGCCACACCGACAGCGACTTCCACCGCATCGAGCGGCAGCAGAAGTTTATGCGTGCCGTCAAGGAACGGCTGAAAGACCCCAGCGTGTGGATGCGCGCCCCGCAGGTGTTAGCGGCAGGACTGCGCCACACGCGCACCACGATGGACTTCGAGCAGCTGCTCGCCCTCGCGCTGTTCGCCCGCCAACTCAACGACGAACAAATCCGCATGGAGACCCTGCCCGTGCGCGACGGTAGCGGTACCAGCCTAATCGTCAAGCGTGAGGAAGCGACACGGCTCATCCGCGAACTCGGCTTCTGGGACCAATGAACCGCTTCGGACTAACCCAACTGGAGAAACTGGCAATCGGAGTCGCCGTCGCAGCGGTGGTTATCGTGCTCATTCCGCTCTATCGCCAACTGGTAGACATCAAGCGCACTGCCGATTGCCTGTCGAACCTCAAAGACATCGCGACGGCAATTAATCTGTACCAGATTGACTACAGCAACACGCTGCCTCTGGCGTACTATGCGAATTCCGACGGCTCGCCCCAAACCGACTCGGCAGGGCGACCGCTCACTTGGGTGGTGTGCATTAGCAGTTATATGAAGCGCGACTTGCAGCGCGCCCTCAAGTGCCCTGCCGACCCCACGGGCGGCAGCACAGTAATCACCCATCCGCGCGACAGTAGCACGACCTTGCGCCTCTCTTACGGTTTCTACGCGCCGCTGTCTGCCGTGCGACTGGAGGATTTGCCTAATCCAGGGCTGAGCGTGCTGATAGCCGACAGCCTTGCTGGGGGACAGCTTGGCTCGCTGGACCCGAACCCACTTGTGGGGGGCAACGACGGCTTCGCGCTGACCTTCGACGATGCCCTGTTCAAACCCACTCCCGACTCGAAGTATGTGGCACGCCTTGCGGTATGGCGACGCCGCGAGCAAAACGGTTGGGAACCCGATAACCTACGCAGCTTTCACGGCAAGGGCGTGAATGTGTTGCACGCAGATGGGCATGTCAGCACGCGCGCACCGAGCATTCTCCTCCTGCAGCGCGACGCACAGGGCAGGTTGGAGCCGCCCTGGACACTGCCTGAACCGCGCAAGCCAAGAGAATAAAACAGGTGGGTACACTTCCTGACGATGTCGCTGGATGCGTTTACGCAGCTTGCGGGCGTCGTGGGCTATCCAGTGCGCCATTCGCTCTCGCCTGCGATGCATAATGCCGCGTTTCGGGCGCTCGGGCTGAACTGGGTTTACCTTGCGTTCGAAACGCCGCCAGAGTCGCTTCCGAGGGCGGTTGACGGCATGCGTGGGCTGGGAATTCGCGGGCTGAACCTGACGGTTCCTCACAAGGAAGCCGTGATCCCGCTGCTGGACAGCCTGACCGCCCCAGCGCAACAGATTGGCGCAGTGAACACCCTGTTCTGGGAAAAGGGGCAACTTTTAGGCGACAACACCGACGCCGAGGGCTTTTTACGCGCGTTGCGCGAGTCGGGCGTGGAGCCTGCAGGGCAGACTGTGCTGATTCTGGGCGCGGGCGGCGCTGCGCGAGCCGTCGCCTACGCGCTCGCTCACACGGGTTGCACGCTGATACTTGCGAACCGCACGCCCGCACGCGCCGACGCGCTGGCGCAAGCGTTCGGAGCGCACACGCTGGCAATGCACCGCGACCCCCTGCGTGCTGTGCTGCCCTCCGTGGACGGGATTGTCAACTGCACCACGCTGGGCATGACCCCGAACGCCGAAACCGCGCCCCCCATCGATTGGGACGCCGTGCCCGAAACGGTATGGGTGTGCGATCTCGTGTATCGCCCGCTGCAGACCCGCATGCTCCGCGAGGCCTCCATGCGTGGGTTGAAAACCATCGATGGACTGGGCATGCTGGTCCATCAGGGCGCACTGGCGTTCGAGCGCTGGACTGGGCAACCTGCACCGCTGGAGGCGATGCGCGCCGCAGCCGAGGCGCAACTGAAGTAGCTACGAGCGCACCAGCACCGTCCAGAAAGTCCGCGCGTATCGCTTTGCCCGCTCGCTGCGCCCCAGCGATAAAACGATCCCACCCGCGCCTATCAGCACTCGGAGGAGCGCGCCCAGTTTGTTCAGCACTCGGCAGACCCACGCCTGCACTACACCGTGAAACTTCCGAAAATAGCGCTCCTTGCCGCGATTATAGTAAATCACCATCTCCGCGCGTTGGGGTTCGCCGCTCGCCCCCAAGTGATGGATAAATACAGCGTCATGCACATAGTAAATCTTGCCTCCCGCGCGGCGAATGCGATAGCACAGGTCGGTATCCTCACAGTAGAGGAAGTAGGACTCGTCGAAGAGGGGGAACTCCGTTGTCTGGGTTGGGTGGTCTGCGCCGCGGCGGAGCATTAGGCACGCGCCCATCACTTGCTCTGTCTCGATAGTGCTTTGGAAATCCCAGTAGGTGCGCCAGTAGCCCCCGAACAGGCGCGTTCGTGGGAATAGTTTCGCCAGCAGGCTCTGCTCGCAGAACACCCACCAGAGGGTGAGTTCGCGAGCGCAGGACGGCTGGATCCGCCCGTCGGGATAGCGCAGCTGCCCCCCGCACGCAGCCGCCTCAGGATGGGCATCCATAAACGCCACGAGCCGTTGCACCGCGCCTGGCTCGGCTCGTATATCCGCGTTCAGAATCAGCGCATAGCGTCCTTGAGCGACCTGCAGCCCTTGATTACACGCCGCGCCGAACCCGCGATTGTCGGGGTTGGCAATCAGTCTGACCTGCGGGAAACACCCTGCAACCATCGGCGCGCTGCCGTCGGTAGAGGCGTTATCTACAACGATAATCTCTGCCTCCTCGCCTACAAGCGATTCCAGGCACTCGCGGAGCAGGGCGCGCGTGTTGTAGCTGACGACGATAACCGAGACCTTGGGGGGTTCACTCATCGGTGAAAGCGAGGCGGAGTTGATAGGCGTAGCCGTGTCGGGTAGGGGCACGGTCGCAGGCGACCACCCGCGCCGTCCGTTCCTCGTTGGAGTCGGTCAGCCCGCGTAGGGCGGCAGGTAGCTCCAAGCGTACCTGCGTGTTTACAGGGGCAGGTACGGGGGCGATCAGACGCAGCCCGCCCGCGCTCACATCGTGCGCCCAGCTGATCCACTGCTCGCCCCCATAGCAAATCCGCACATGCACCTCATCGGGCAGCAGGATGCGCTCGTGGCGGCGACGCTCCGTGTGCTGCCATCGTCCCACGACACATGCGCACAGGCTCGGTGCAGGCGTTGTCTGACGCCCTGTGAATCGGATTGTCGCCTCGAAAACCCCTGCAGGCGTGGTCAGGCGGAGTTGCGCGAAAGTCCCTGCCTCAAACGAGACTGGTAAGCCGCGCTCCAGTGGGGGTGCAAACCGCAGCGTCTCGCTGTCGACGCCCTGAAGGAAGGTGGTATACCGCTTGCCTGCAGTGGTGAGCTCGACGCGCTGCCCTGCCTCCAGCGCAGGGCCGTGTTGAAGCGGGCACAGCCCCCAGCGACGCCCCGCGAGGGCAATCAGCAGCCCTCCTAACAGGGCAAGCCCCAGACCGACTCCGAGCGAGACACCATCTATCACGGCAGGCGTTTGGGAAGCGCGTTTTTCGCCGCTTCCAGCTCGCGCATCGCCTCGATACGCAGCAGGCTGGCGCGCTCCTCCTCCTCCGATTGACGCGACAGCACATATCGTGCCATATGTTGCGCGGACTGGGCGAGCATTTGACAGGCGAAGCGGACATGGGCAGTGAGCGTGCGCGTCGCGTTGTTCGGCTGTACCTGCTCCACCCAGCGTCCGATACTCAAGGCGGTCAGCACAGCCCGCTCGCTCCGTAAGCGCAGCTCCGCCCAGTTTGGGGTGGGGCTTGCCGTCAGCCGACGCAAGTCGAGCAGCTCGCTGGCAAGGTCGGTCGTCAGCCCGCTCGCCACGAGGAACCACAACGCGGCGCGCTCTTCCGTCAGCTCAAACTGATTGGAGGGCAGGTTCTCCAGTGTCCGTTTCGCGCCTCGCAGCAAATAGCGGCGATACGCTATCTCTGCGGCTTCGTTGTCCGTCGGTGGAGGTAGCACGCGCTCGGCGGCGCTGGGGTCGCCCCCCTCCAATAGCAGGTCAAACAGCGCAAGTCGCAGCGCCAGCGACTCGGGCTGCCCCATCAAAGCGTTCTGGAGGGCAGTCGCAGCGGCGGCGAGGTCTCCCCCCTCATAAAGCAGGCGCGCCTGTTCCAGTGCGAACCGCTCGTCGCGTGGGAAGAGTTCCAAAGCCCGTTCC
>CALAMM010000119.1 GCA_937925775.1 uncultured Fimbriimonadales bacterium | reverse complement strand
AGGGAGGGGGTGATTGCGGATAGGCGCTTTCTATCTTTGTTTTCGCGTCTTCTACCTCATGCGCAGTTTTAGATTCGCCAAATTGCCCGATGTTGGCGGTCTGAACGGTGGACTTAACTAAGATTTTCGGGTTTTTCGCGTCGGGCACAACCAAGTCAAATGAGGTATCAAGCAACTTAACATCCTTGAAAAGAGGATTTTGAAGCTTTTCTTTAGGCTCAAAGGGAATGTTTAGCGAGTGTAGCAACATAGCCAGTCGCTGTTCCGCTTCGTGCCCCTGTCGCTTTGCCCGCTCCTGTCGGATGAAGCCTGAGTATGTGGCTTGATTCAACGACTCGAAGATATGTTGCAGCTCTTCCACCTCGCTGGATAGCCCGATTCGGTGCAGTGGCTCAAACACACGACGCAAACGAGTCAATAAATACTTGACGCCTTCTTCAGATTTGTGAAGCGTGTCGTAGCGTTTCGGCGCACTTTCACCTAAACTCGATTTCAAATCGGTTATGACCTTGCTGCGTGTGAGACCACTTATCTGGATTAGCAAGAGCGTCGTCGGTTCACCTCCTAAGGCCATCAGATGTCCCAGGCTCTTCACTGCTTCAGCTTCGTCCTCGATAAAGCAGTATTCGTACGCTCGCCTAAGCCAACCTATCTCCTCTGGAGTGAGTGGAGCGCGCTGGTCGAACATGAGCAAAAAAGGATCCCTGGTGTGATCCCAAACGAACTTGAAAAATTCTTCTCTTCGTCGCTCAAGAGTGCTCACTGTTTTGCAGCGCTTCTGCAATCGCAACAAGTTCACTCAGCGAAATACCGAGTGCGTTAGCAATTCGCTTTGCAGACGCAAGCGTAATATTGCGCCTGCCACGCTCAACATCACCCACATAGGTCCGATGTAAGCCTGCTCGGTAGCCCAACATTTCTTGGGAAAGTCTGTGATTCTTGCGAACCTGTCTTATCGCCAGCCCGAACGCTATGGCAAAGCGCGTATCCTGAAGCACAGTAGAATTATCCTTTCTGCTGCCCCCACGAATCTACAGACTATAAGTGTCATTCGGCAACTCACGCGAACCCCTTGAACGAACCGTTTCCTCAGCCCTTTCTGGGTGCAAATGCGCTGGTGCGTTCAGCATCCTAATCCTTGCGCATTTGCGCTATGTTCGGCTTCGGCAGACACGACAGCGTGCTTGGGTGTGGCAAGATCGGTTGTAATGCGTGGGCGAGCGTTCTCACAGCGCCTTGAACTCAAATTCCCGCTCTCCTTTAGGTGGGCGGGTCATTAGGTTCTCTAAGGCGTCGCGGAGGGCGCGCTCGTGGCGTAGGATAGCGGCGATTGCGTTCAGCAGGGGCATTTCCACACCGAGTTGCGCGGCGAGCGACTGAGCAACCAGCGCGGTAGGGTAGCCCTCTGCCACCTGTCCCAGCTCTGCCAGTGCTTGCTCAGCCGATTTGCCCTCTGCCACCGCCCTTCCGAGCCGATAGTTGCGGCTGAGACGGCTCACCGCCGTGGCGAACAGGTCGCCCACGCCTGTCAAGCCCATAAAGGTCTCTGGGCGCGCGCCCATCGCCGCGCCGAAACGCATCATCTCCGCCAGCCCGCGCGTGAGCAGGGTTGCCTTCGTGTTGTCTCCGAAGCCCAAGCCGTCGCTGATGCCTGCACCAATCGCATACACATTTTTCAGCGCACCGCCCAACTCCACGCCGATTATGTCGTCGTTGGTGTACACGCGCAGGATTGGCGGCGTCATAAACAGTTCCTGAACCTGCTCGGCGCAGGTCAGGTTTCGAGAGGCGGCGACCGTGGCGGTCGGCGCACCGCGCACCAGCTCCACCGCGAGGTTGGGACCCGACAGCACGACCGTGTTTGCTTCGCTGCTGCCCACCGCTTCGTCAACCACCTGCGTGAGCAGTTTTCCTGTGCCCGGTTCGAGCCCTTTGGCGGCGATGACCAAAATCGCGTTCTTGGGCGGTTGCAAGCGCAACGCCTCGCGAACCGCGCCCGACGGAACCGCCAGCACCCAGATGGGGCACTCCTGCAGCGGGGCGGTTGCGTGGGTGGGACAGACGGTTTCGGGCAGGTGCGCCTCGGGCAGGTAGCGACGGTTCACTCGCTCCGTAGCGATGCGGTCAACCTGCGCCGCATCTCGCCCCCACAGCCACACCCTGTAGCCCTTCTGTCCCAGAAGCCACGCGAGCGCGGTTCCCCACGAACCTGCGCCAATCACCGCAATCTGCATCTACACCCCTCGCCATTCCGCCCGCAGGTCTTCCAGCAAACGCAACGCTATCTCCTCATCATCGCTATGAACCCAGATCCGCGTCTGGAGCGGCCCATAGAGATAGGTTACGGGCAGAAATACTGCGTTGATGCCCCGCTCGCGCAGGTAGTCGCGTACCAGCGTTGCCGTCATATCGTCATATGCGGCTGCCACCGCCACGAATTGACCCGAACGCTGCCGCTCGCGCGCGCTCAAAATGTACCAGCTCATACACGCTCCAAGGATACTGTGAGATTTTACCCTCAACTGCTGGACGCGACGCCTATGCGCAGCGCAGCGTGAGAGGCAGGGGGCGAGGTATCCTTATCCTATGCGTTGGGGCTGGATGCTGGGCGACAGCGTTGCGCTAACGCTGTTTGTGTTGGTCGGTTTGCAAAGTCACGGCACGCTGGACGAGTACGGATTACAGCGTAACCTGCCTGCATTTTTGCTGGGCTGGTTCTTGGGGGCGTTGCCGCTGGGTGTCTACCGGGCGCGCCCTGCGCGCTGGTCGTTGCCTGTCGCGTGGGTTCTGGGCGTCACGCTGGGCATCGCGCTGCGCAACCACCTAATCGGGCGAGGGCTACTGGGCGCGATAAACCCTGTGTTCTGGGGAATTTCCCTTGCGGGCGTGGCGCTGTTCACGGGGTTGCCGCGACTCATCGCTTGGGGGTTCCAGAAGCGGCTTGCGAAGCGGATGATGCAGGGATGAAGCGTTGGCTTATCGCTGGCTTCGCCGCCGTGTTCTTGATTGTGTGCGGCGCGTTGGGCGTCTGGCTATACCTGCAGACGCGCCCGCTTAGCGCGACTTTCCAGCCGCAGCTGGTGCGCCTCCGGGAGCCAACAGACGCCGATACCCTCGCCACGCACCTTTACGAGCGCAAACTCATTCGCAACGCGCGCTTGCTCGCCTGGTGGCTCAAGCGCAACGGCAAAGCGCAAATCGCCGCCGGCAACTACGAGTTCAGCCCCAACCAAAGCCTGCTCGAAATCGCCGACATCCTCATTCACGAACGCTTCACACGCAACTGGGTCACAATCCCCGAAGGCTGGACTATCGCTCGCATCGCCGAACGCCTACATGAGCGCGGTATCGCCGACAAAGAGGAGTTCCTTGCTCTCTGTCGACAGCCACAGCGATTCAAAGAGATTGGAATGCCCCTGCCTGACAACCTCTCTCTGGAGGGCTACCTGTTCCCCAGCACCTACCGCCTGCCCCCAGGAACGGGCGCAGAGCAAGCCATCCGCACGATGCTCCACGCCACCCGCAAACAGGTCTACCTGCGCTATAAAGACGCTATGCAACAACGCGGGCTAAGCCTGCACGAACTACTCACAATCGCCTCGATGATCGAAAAAGAGGTGCTGCATGACGACGAGCGACCGCGCGTGGCCTCGGTCATCTACAACCGCCTGAAACTCAACATGCCGCTCCAAATCGACGCTACTGTGCTGTACGGAATGGGCTACTGGAAGGAGCGCGTGTTATACAAAGACCTGAAGCACCCTTCGCCCTACAACACTTACCTGAATCGCGGGCTGCCGCCAGGACCGATTGCGAATCCGGGGTTGGCAAGCATCCGCGCTGCATTAGAGCCAGAGCAGACGGAGTATCTGTTCTATGTGGCGCAACCAGACGGCTATCACCGCTTCTCGCGCACCTACGAGGAGCATCTTCAAGCGATTCGGGAGATCCGTGCGGCGCGATAGGGAGAGGCATCCTTCAAAACGCCCAGAATCTGGGGATTAGCAGCGTCGCCAGAATCCAGAACAGCAGATTCAACGGTGCGCCCACGCGCAGAAAGTCGCTGAACTGATACTGTCCCACGCCGAACACCATCGTGTTGGTTTGATAGCCAATCGGGGTCATGAAGCTGGCGGAGGCGGCGTAGGCGACCGCGAACAAGAAGGGGCGCGCGTCGACGCCCAGCGCGGCGGCGACCTCGATTGCCAGCGCTGCCATCAGCACTGCTGTCGCGTTGTTCGACATCACCTCCGTCAACAGCGAAGTGAGCAGGTAGAACCCTGACAGCGCGACGATGGGTCCTAAAGTGCCCAACGCGCCTATCAAGCGAGTGGTCAGCCAGCGCGCTGCGCCTGTGGTTTCCATCGCCGCGCCCAGCCCCAGCATCGCCCCCAGCATAATCAGCAGCCGCCAGTCGATTGCCTGAACCGCCTCGTCGGGCTTGAGGCAGCCTGTGAGTACCATCAGCAGTGCGCCTACCAGCGCCGCCACAGCAGGCGGATACCAGCCTATGGAAGCAGTCGCCACGACCCCGACCATAATCAGCCCCGCAAGGAGCGCGTGGAGGGGGCGCGGGCGTATCGTCTCAACTTGAGATACGAAGATGAAGTCGGGCATCCGCAATAACTCAGGGAGCCGCTCGCGCTCGACCTGCACCAAAATCGCGTCGCCCGCCTGCAGCGGCGTATCCGCAAACTGCTCCAGCGCCATCTCCTGGCGGTGGCGCAGCGCGAGCACCGTCGCGCCGAAGCGATTGCGGAACCGACTGCTGCGCAGCGTCTTGCCCACCAGCGACGAGCTCGGGGTCAGCACCAGCTCCACCAGCAGGGGCGGCTCAGCATGCGTCTGGGTGTCCGCAACCAACTTCAGCCCATACGCGCCCTGCAGCTGCTGCAGGCGCTGGAGATTGCACCGCACGCGCAAGATATCGCCCGCTTGCAACATGCGGTCGGGCAGCGGCAGCAAGCGTACCCCGTTGCGCCAGATGTCCAGCACTTCAACCCCCAGCTCCTTCACAAAGTCCGCGTCCATAAGCCGTTTGCCGACCGCTTTAGACTTCTCGGAGAGTTCTATCTCCGTGATGTACGCGCTCAGGTGGTAGGCATCGGCAGGATTGGCGGCAGGGCGACGCTCAGGCAGTAGGCGCATGCCGACCAGAAACAGGTACGCCAATCCCAGACCCGTAAAAATCAGCCCCAGCGGTGCGAACTCGAACATTTCCAGGGATGGGATACCGCGTTCCTGCGCCACGCCGTTCACAATCAGGTTTGTGGAGGTGCCTATCAGCGTGCAGACGCCGCCCAGCATCGAGGCGTAGGAGAGCGGTAGCAGCAGGCGCGAGGGACTGGTGCGCGCGGTCTCCGACAGCGTCAGCGTGAGGGGGATGAACAACGCGACCACTGCTGTGTTGTTCACGAACGCGGAGAGGAACGCCGTCAGCACCAGGAGCGCGCCGACCGCCAGCCACGCTGCCCGCTGGGCTAACTTCTCTAACCCCCGCGCCACCCAGCGGATGAACCCCGTGCGCTGCAGCCCTTCGCTCAGCACGAACATCGAGGCAATCGTAATCACAGCGTCGTTGCTGAAGCCGCGCAACCCGCGCTCAACGGGAATCAGACCGCTGATCAGCAGCGTCGCCAGCAGAATCAGCGCGACCACCTCAGGCGGAAAACGATTGCTGACAAACAGCGCAATCGCCGCGACAAGCAAACCGAGCGTGAGCGCGATTTCGAGGCTCATCGCGTTCCAACCTGTGAGGTCGTCGTCAAACGCTTCTTCAGCCCCTCGCGTCCTGAATCGCGACCCGGTTTCGCGAGCAATCCGCCTGCCCCGTTAGGCGCACCGTATTCTGCAGCGACGATCCCGCCCACAGCATCCCTGTTTTCCCGAAACTGGGCGAATTTCCTACCGTCAAGCCCCGATTGAGCAGGCGAATCCGAGCTGCGTGGCGACACAGTGGGGAGGGCGCGGTATAATCCTGCTATGCGTCGCGATGATCGCAACGGGCAGGATGGACAGGCGGTGCAGGGAAGCGTGTGGCAATATTCTCCTGCGCCTGAAGCGCGCGAGATTGTCAAAATCCAGCCACGCTATGGGCTGTTCATCAATGGCGAGTTTGTGGAACCCCGCAGCGGGCGTTATTTTGAAACGATTAACCCTGCGAACGAAGAGGTGCTCGCTGAAGTTGCCTACGCTGACGCGGAGGATGTTGACCGCGCGGTGCGCGCGGCGCGGCACGCTTACGAACAGGTCTGGAGCAAACTGCCGGGCAAGGAGCGCGCGAAATACCTGTTCCGCATCGCCCGAATCCTGCAGGAGCGTTCGCGCGAGTTTGCCGTGCTGGAGAGTCTGGACGGGGGCAAACCCATCCGCGAATCGCGCGATGTCGACATTCCTCTTGCCGCAGCGCACTTTTTCTACCACGCGGGCTGGGCAGACAAGTTAGCGTATGCGTTTCCTGGGCGCACGCCCCGACCGCTTGGCGTGGCAGGGCAGATTATCCCGTGGAACTTTCCCCTGCTGATGGCGGCGTGGAAGATTGCGCCTGCGCTGGCATGTGGCAATACGGTCGTCCTCAAACCTGCCGAGACTACGCCTCTAACCGCGCTGCTGCTCTGCGAAGTATTCCAGCAAGCCGACCTGCCCCCCGGCGTGGTGAACATCGTCACGGGCGACGGGCAGACAGGCGCATGGCTCGTGCAACATCCCGACTTAGACAAGGTCGCCTTCACGGGCAGCACCGAAGTCGGTCGGCTCATCCAGAAAGCGGTTGCAGGCACACGCAAACGGCTCACCCTCGAACTCGGAGGTAAAGCAGCAAATGTCATCTTTGAAGATGCTGCGATTGACCAAGCCATCGAGGGCATCATCAACGGCATCTACTTCAATCAGGGTCATGTGTGCTGCGCGGGGAGTCGCCTCTTGGTGCAGGAAAGTATCGCTGACCTCGTAATTAGCAAACTTCGGCGGCGCATCCAGCGGCTGCGCGTGGGCGACCCGCTCGACAAGAACACCGATGTCGGGGCAATCAACTCCCGACGGCAACTGCAGAAAATCGAGCGACTGGTGGCGATAGGCGTGCAGGAGGGCGCAGAGCTGTATCAGAGCGACTGCGTCCTGCCAAGTAAGGGCTACTGGTATCGCCCGACCGTGCTGACAAAGGTCAGCACCGCGCACACGGTCGCCCGCGAAGAGATTTTCGGTCCCGTACTGAGTGTCCTTACCTTCCGCACGCCTGACGAGGCGGTGCAAATCGCCAACAACACACGCTACGGGCTGTCGGCAGGCGTGTGGACAAACAAGGGCAGTAAGTACTTGGAGTTCGCCGCGCGCGTCAAAGCGGGCGTCGTGTGGTGCAACACCTATAACAAGTTCGACCCTGCCAGCCCCTTCGGCGGCTACAAGGAGAGCGGCTTCGGACGCGAGGGGGGCGTTCACGGGCTGGCGGCGTATGTCGCGTTTTAGGGTGTAAAATTGCGCCACCGCTGCCGATAATCCCCCCTGATGCTACGCGGACTGTATGTGGCAGCCGAGGGAATGGCTGCCCGACAGAAAGCGCAGGATGCGATAGCGAACAATCTGGCGAACCTGAACACGACGGGCTTCAAAGCCGACCGCCCCGTGTTCGAGACCTTCTACGAGCGGCAGATCTACCGCGTGCAAGGTATGCAGGCGCAACCTATCGGTGCGCTCTCTGCAGGGGTAATCCTGCGCGAATTTTACACCGACCTTCAGCCAGGCGCAATCATCACAACGGGCAACCCTCTCGATGTTGCCATCGACGGGGAGGGCTTTTTCGCGGTGCAGACCCCGCAGGGGGTGCGCTACACGCGCAACGGCGCGTTCCAACTGAACGCGCAAGGCATCTTAACCACGCGCGAAGGCTATCCCGTGCTTGGCATAAATAACCAGCCACTGGCGCTGCCCAGTACCGCAGCCATCCACATCGGCGAGAACGGCGCGGTGCTTGCAAACGGCGCGCAGGTCGGGCAGCTGCTGGTGGTGCAGGGCAATCTCACCAAAGACCCCGATGGCTACTTCGTCGGCGCGGTGCAACCCGCCGCGAACCCGCGTGTCGTCGCAGGCGCTCTGGAAGCCTCGAATGTGAACATGGTGCGCGAGATGGTTAGCATGATCGAACTCATCCGCGCTTACGAGACCCACCAGAGGGCGATCCATGCTCACGATGAGACGCTGGGACGAGCAATCAACGAACTGGCGAAGATTTAGTAGCACGGACATTCCTGTCCGTGCAAATACGCTCGGACAAAAGCGTCCCAGCCACAAACTGTGGCACGGACATTCCTGTCCGTGCAACGCCCGGAAACAAGTGTCCAAGCCACAGAATGTGGCACGGACATCCCTGTCCGTGCAACGC
>CALAMM010000118.1 GCA_937925775.1 uncultured Fimbriimonadales bacterium | reverse complement strand
CGCGAGTAGCCTTGCAAAACCTCGCTAACCTCGGCGTCTACGAAAACTATCAGCGTCGTGGTCGCGTTCACGCGCACCATGCCGACAGGCGTGCGATTAGCCGTAAAAGTGCCCGGCGCACCGTAGCTGTTGGCGAGCAGTTGGTTCCCTGCCGAGTCGTACGCCAAGCGCGCGAAGCCAATCCCTCCGCTGCCCAATGCATGCAGCACCTCAACGCCGCCCTCTGGACGCGCCGTAAGCTGGCGAATGACATCATACACGCTCAAATCAAGCGTCGTCGACCACAGCAGGTTGCCATCCGCCGACCAGCGCTGCACGAACGCAACAGAGTTGAAATTCGCACGGGTAATCGCCAGGTAGAACGAGTCGTCAGGCGCGACGGCGATTGCCTCGGCATATTCGGCTTCCGTGAGTTCCCCGAAAGTGCGCGTCCAGAGCAAATCCCCGTTGGGCGCGTATTTCGCTATCGCCACGCTGTTGAACGCTTGCGTGTCGTGGATGTAGCGTCCCGCCAGAATCAAGTTGCCCTGCGAGTCGGTGGCGGCGACTTGCGGAAAGAAGCCGCGCGAGTTCGGGTGTAGATACAAACGGCTCCACGCCACGCTCTGAGCATAGGCGCAGATGACTGCGAGAACGAGTCCCCAAATCGTGAGCAACTGACGCATCTTCTCTATTATAGCACAAAAATCGGCTTGAGGTATCCTCTTGGGTATGCCTGAAAGACAGCACTGCGACATTCTTCTGCGTGGCGGAACCGTGTTTGACGGCTTGGGCAATCCGGGTTTCTGTGCGGATGTGGCGATTACCGACGAGCGCATCGTTGCCGTCGGCGAGTTAGAGGGCTGGCAGGCAGGGATGGAAGTGAAGGTGGAGGGCTTATGTGTCGCCCCCGGCTTTATCGACATCCACACGCACGCCGACTTCTCGTTGAACCACCACCCCGAGCAGCTCAGCGTGCTGTTTCAGGGTGTGACGACGCAGGTCGGGGGCAACTGCGGGTTCGCCGTCGGGCAAATCGACGACTCACCCCTGTTTGAGCAAGAGCAGCGCTGGCTCAAGCCTCACGGGGTGGAGATTATCTGGCGCTCCTTTGAAGAATACCTGCGGGTTCTGGAGGAATTGGGGCTGGGCACGAACTATGTTCCGCAGTGTGGGCACGGCACGACTCGGAAGAAAGTAATGGGCTACGAGAAGCGACCGCCCACCCCTGCCGAGCTGGACGCTATGCGCCGCGAGATTGCGCTCTGTTTTGAGGCGGGCGCGTTCGCCTTCTCCACCGGCTTGGAGTACCCGCCCAACAGCTTCGCCGACACGCGCGAGATTATCGAACTCGCTCGTGTCGCTGCGCAGTACGGGGGCTTCTATGCCACACACCTGCGCAGTGAGGGCGACCAACTGATTGAGAGCGTGCAGGAGGCGCTGCATATCGCTGCGGAAGCGGGGTTGCCCCTGCAGCTGGCACACCACAAAGCTGAGGGCAAGCAGAACTGGGGCAAGGTACACCAGACGCTCCAAATGGTCAGCGACGCCGTCGCGCAAGGGCTGGATGTGACGCTCGATGTCTATCCGTATACGGCGTATCAGACCTCGCTGGCAGTCGCCGCGCTGCCCAGCTGGGCGTTGGACAGCGAGCCAGAAGCGCTCCTGAATCGCCTGCGCGACCCGCAGGAGCGCGAACGGCTCATCCACGCCATGCAGGCGATGGAACCCGACTGGCACCGCACCGTCATCGGCAGCACGCCCCACAACCGCGAGTACCAAGGCTTGACAATTGCCGACGCCGCACGCCTTGCGGGTAAGGAACCCGAAGCGTTCGTCTTAGACCTGCTCCTGGAAGCAGGCGGGCATGTGGGCGTGGCATGGTTCAATATCGCAGAGGACGACCTGCGCACGGTGCTGCGATTCCCGCTCACGATGATTGGCTCCGACGGCGTGGGCACGGAACCCAGCAAATACGCTGCCGAACGCCCTCACCCACGCTGCTACGGTACCTTCCCCCGCGTGCTGGCAAAGTTTGTACGACAGGAAGGCTTGCTAAGCTTGGAGGAAGCAATCTACAAAATGACAGGCTTGCCCGCCGCGCGTCTGAAGCTGACCGATCGCGGCGTGCTGCAGCCCGGTGCCTACGCCGATATCGTCGTGTTCGACTTCGGCACGATTGAAGATTGCGCCACCTTCGCGAACCCACACTGCCTCTCCTCCGGGGTTCGCTACCTCTTGGTGAACGGGCGGTGGACAATCTACGAGGGCGAGTACACAGGCGCGCGGGCAGGGAAGGTGCTACGGCGACACTAAGCAATCCGACGCACCTCGGGCACAAAAGCAAGCACCAGCGCAAACACGATACATACACTGGTACACACAACGACCGCCGTCGGTGCGCCGAACTGCTGTGCCAGCTTGCCAATCAGCAGCGAGGCGAACGGCGCAGGCGCGTTAATCGCCCAAGTGTGGAGCGACACCACTCGCCCACGCAGGGAATCAGGAGCAGCGGTCTGCATCGCCGTGTTCGTGATAACCAACTGCATCACGCCGAACATGCCCGCAAGAATCAGCAACCCCTTAGCAAGCCAGGCACTGCCGACCACGGCGAAGCCCATCACGCTCCATCCGAACGCATTCGCTGCGAGGATAATCAGCCAGCCGCGCGGAAACTCGCCTGCCAGCCGCGCCGTCAGCAGCAGACCAGCCAGAGAACCAACGCCTGCAAAAGTATAAAGCTGCCCCAGACCCGCCTTGCCGATCTTCAACACCTCCGCCGCAAACACAGGCATCAGCACCAAGTATGATAGCCCAAACATGCTAAGCACCATCACATTCACCCAGAGCATCAGCAGTCCGCGTCGCGCCCGCACAAAGTCCACCCCCTCACGCAACGACTGCAGAATACCTGCTTGGGGGCGTCCGTCAGACACCGACTGTACCTGAATCGTAAGCAAAGCGAGCAGGATCGCTGAGAAACTCAATCCGTTGATGAGAAAACACGGCGCAGGCCCCACCCACTCCAGCAGCACGCCACCGACCGCAGGCCCCAGAATACGCGCTGTGTGGAACGCCGCCGCGTTCAAGGCAATCCCGTTTGCAAGATCCTCGCGCGGGACTAAGTGCGCCACCAGCGACTGGCGCGTCGGCAAATCGATAGCCAGCACCACGCCATTCAGCAGCACCAGCACAAGAATATACTCATACCGAATCGCGCCTATAAAGGTCAAGAACGCGAGCGTTAGGGCGTTAAGAGCGAACAGGCTCTGAGTAATGAGCAGGATCTGCCTGCGGTTCCAGCGGTCCGATAACGCGCCGCCAATCGGAGCAAGGAATAACAGGGGCAAGCCCTGCACAAAGCCCACCACACCCAGCAGGAACTCCGAGCGCGTCAAGTCGTACACCAGCCAGCTCTGCGCCACATTCTGGATCCACGAGCCGACAAACGACAAGAACGCCCCCACCCAGTACCTGCGAAACGCGGGTGAGCGCATCGATTGAAAAGTCTTATGACGCCGAGCCGATAATGAATTCGGTTTGGATAAGTCCGATTCGAGCGATGTTTTGGACACGCGCTCTCGAATATACCCTAATTCCGCAAAGATGTTCGAAGCGCGTATCTGTGGAATAACTTTTCAGGAGCGGTGGAATGCACAGCGGGACGCAAGCGATTTTGTGGCTGAGCGCGGGACTGTACGGCTACCTGATAATTCACCACGCGCTGCAGGCACTCCTCACCAGAGGGTGGGGACGCAACCTGTGGCTGGTTGCGTTCCTTGTATGCTGTCTTATCTTCAGCTTCGTGGATGTGCAGATGTATCGGCCGACGCCCCAACCGCCCCCGAACGCCTACGCCTATGCGATAGGGCAGTTTGTGGCGTCCTCGTTCTGCGCCACGCTGTTTGTGCAACTTCTCAACAACTTGCTCAATCTGGGACTGCGTCGCTGGACGGGGGCACTGTGGCTGATTACAATCCCGTTGCCCCTGTTCGCTCTGCTGGGCTGGATTGTGGAGCCCCACTTCGAACCGCGCCCTATTGTGCTGGGAGGCTACTATTTCCAAGCCGATAGCACGCCCTTGGGACTGATTTACTCTATCGTGTATCTGCTCGCCTTTCTGGGAATTTTTGGGGTCGCATTTCGGCAGTGGCGGCGACACAGCTTGCACGACCGCCTGCTGCTCGGCGCTCTGAGCTTGATGATCCCGCTGGTGACGGCGGATATGCTCGTCTACTACGGCATAATCACCTTCCTGCCCACATGGAACTATAACTATTGGGTTGTGTCGCTGGCATTCTCGTTGCGGCTGAACGCGCAAATCTACCAACTTACAAACGAGCTGGCGCAGGCGAACCGCGAGTTGCAGGACGCCTATCGGCAGATGGTCGAGCAGGAGCGGCTCAGCACCATCGGGCAGATTGTGCGCGGGATTGTCCACGACCTGAAAAACTTCTTCAATAATGTGCAATCGCTTGCGGATGTGGGGATGATGCGAGCGCGCAAGGACCCACAGTTCGATTCTGTGCGCTACTTCGAGAATATCCGCAGCGCCACCCAGCAGGCGCACCAATATCTGATGGATCTACTGGCGATGACGCGCGAGGAGGGTGATGTGGAACTGGCTGAGGTTGCCCCTGCGCAGCTTGCTCGTGAGGTGGAACAGCTTTCAGGCGCGCGGTTGCTGAACCCGCCCGTGCAGATTGTGAACCACATCCCGTTGAACCTGCGCATGCGAGCCGACCGCCGCTACCTGATGCAGCTGTTTTTGAACCTGACCTTGAACGCGATTCAAGCCATGCGCGACTGGGACGGCGAGCGACGCATCGAATACGAATGGGTTGAGCATTCCGAAAAGACGATTTTGGTGATACGGGACACGGGTCCGGGGATGCCACCTGAGGCGCGTGATCATCTGTTTGAACGCGCGATTACCACAAAGCAGGGAGGCAGTGGGATTGGGCTGATGCTGGTGCGACGCGCCATCGAGAAACATCAGGGCACAATCGTTGTGCAGTCCGAGCGCGGCAAGGGCACGGCGTTCGTGTGCGTGTTCCCGACACCGCCCCTGCTGGAGCCGACACCGAGCGCGACGCTGGTGAACGCGGCGTAATCGTAGACGCTACCGCGCTGGCGACCACTTCGGCGTGAGGTAGTCCCCCGACTGCGTGCGCTGGGTAAGTTCCGTGCCATCGATGCGTACCGTGTAAATCTGACGGTTGCCTGGCTTCCCCATCGCGAACACAAGCTGCTGCCCGTCGGGGGACCAGTGCGGGTGATACACCTCGCCTTCCACAATCACGGTCGGTGCGCCGCCGGTTTCGGGCACGGTCGCCAGCCCAACGCGCTGGAGCGCCCCGTCGCGGCGCCGTTCGCACAGCACGAACGCCACCCGCGAGCCGTCGGGCGACCAGACGAGCTCGATGGCGGCTTGCGAATTATCGCGCGAGAGCCATAGCGGAAGCGGCTTAATCTCCCCTGAGTTCTCCCCAAAGTCAAAGCGGATGATGCCGCCGACCCTCAATTCACCTTCAGCGGTTGGCACGACGAGTCCCGCCCCGCCTACCACGAGGCTTTGACCTTTTGGCGCCCAATCGAGGTCGACTTGCTCGCCCGCGATGACCACCGGCAAGGTGAACTGTTGCGATGTCCGTCTCAGGTCTTGTAGCACTACCTGCTCGCCCTCGTCGATGCGCTGCACCGCCGCGATAAGGTCTGGGTTCGGGCGCTTCGCATAGCGGAACGCAATCTGCCCGTACTGTTCGCGCACCTGAACCATCTGCGAAGCGGACGGGATGAGCTGCAGGGAGTGCACTCCCTTCACATCGACCTCCGTCACCAGTCCTTGCGCTATATGGAGAATGTAGCGTCCGTCGCGGTCGTAGTAGGGGGCGAGTTTCGCGCCGCCGCCGAGCGTGAGCTGGCTCAGCCCCCTGCCGTCGGGGTCGATAGTCCAGAGTTGGTACACATAATCCCGCCGATTGGACGAGAAGACGAGTTTTTTGCCGTCGGGCGCCCAGTCGGGGCTGCGGTCATCGAAGTTGTCCTCCGTGAGCATCAGGGTCTGCCCGTCGGGCAGGAGCATCACGATGTCGCCGTGCGCGTCGTCGTTCAACCGCACGCAAACAATCCAGTTCGGCGTGTTCGGTTTGAGAGGGCGCAGGTCAACCCGCCCCCAAGGTTGGGAGCGGATAAGCGCAAGTGCGCCAATCATAATCAATACGACGAGGATGCCTATTAGCAGGCGTTCACGACGTTGGATGCGGTTCATAATTCGGATTGGTTGGGGCGTGTAAGATAAGCCACGCGACGATGGCGGCAGGCGCGTCCACATTCGTTGCGATACGCTCAATCACCCGATTCAGCTGCCGTTCGTCCGCTTCGGTCTCGACAGGCATCCGTTGCAGGGCATCCCGCACGAACTCGATCATCTCGTTCAGGTAGCGAGCGCGGTTGGTGGCGAGACTGCGTCCGGGCGTCTCGGCGAACTTGCGCCCGACCTGCTCGTACACGGTTTCCCAGTTCGTGTAGGAGCGCGTTTCGGTCTCGCGTTTGCGCGTGCCCTGCTCGCTCAGGCGACGCAGCTCCTCCTGCTTGCGCTGATACAGCTGCCAGTCGTGCAGGGTCACGCCCTCGATAATCACCAGCTGGGGTCGGATGGCGTAAGCCTCTGCGAGGAACTGTTCTATCCACTTGCGCACGGTGGGAGCGTTCAGGTGTCCCGCGAGCGAATACTCCTCGTGGGGCAGTCCGAGGACGACGGTATCGCCTTCGATGGTCACCAGTTGGAGGGCGTCGAGGGCGCGGTAGAGGGTGCGCCCTGTCACCTGCTGTTTGACCCGTTCGCGAATGAGGCTCCACGCCTGTTGCATCTCCTGATTCATAAGACCTCCTGGTGATGGCGTTGCCATAGAATGCGCAGCCCTTCCAGCGTCAGCATCGGCTCGACCCGCTGGATGCTGGGGCACTTTGGGGCGAACCGCTCCGCCAGTCCGCCTGTTGCGACCACGGGCGCATCCGCGCCCAGCTCCTGTCGGAACAGGTGCAGCAGATGTTCGATGGCACCGACAGAGCCAAGCAGCACGCCGCTGCGCAGGCTCTCAGGGGTAGTTTTACCGATGGGGCGGCACGCGCCCTCTATCGCAATTCGGGGTAGGCGCGCCGTGCGCCCCGCCAACGATTCGAGCATCAGCTCCACCCCAGGCAGAATTGCGCCCCCCTCATAGACCCCCTCGCGCGAGACAACATCCAGCGTCGTCGCCGTGCCGAAATCGACCACGATGACGGGTTTGCCGAAGTGATGCACCGCTGCCACCGCGTTCGCCAAGCGGTCAGCCCCCACTGCACTCGGCGGCTCATAGTCGATTTGCAACCCCAAGTCGAGGGCGGTCGTGACCACCAGCGGTTCACAGCCCAGCCAGCGCCGCGCCAACTGGCGCAACGGCTCCTCTAAAGCAGGCACCACCGAGCAGATTGCGACCCCCGTGATTGGCGCTTCCAGCCCCGCCGCCTGCAGCAGCGAGCGGAGCAAGGTGTAATGCTCATCTTCGGTGCGGGCAGGGTTCGTATGCACACGCCACGCACGCCAGCGCCCCGATTCGTAGACGCCCAGCACAGTATGCGTATTGCCCACATCGACACCCAGTAGCACAGAGGAGAGTATACCCGCCCCCGATTGAGAATTGCACCCCCAGTCGCAGGCTACCTGAATAGCGAGGGCGTTGTTGAGGCTGAGCGTCGTCGGAGACTATGCGCCCGCGCGCGACGCACGCGCTTCTCGCAGGGGCCGATTATGACGGGGTGGTGACCGTTGCCTCGCTGGGTTGGTATCCGACCTCTATAACTGCGCTTACAGGCGCGTTGCTAGTGGTGCTTACAGGCTGTCTAAAGCCCCACCAAGCCGTGCAGTCCATCGGTTGGCGGTTGCTGATTATGTTGGCGGCGATGTTGGGGTTGGGCGCGGCGCTCAACTTGCTCTTTTGGATTGTGGCGACGCTGCTTATTCCACGATTCTGGGGGGTTTGAGGTATACTTTGATGGGGAGGCATACGCACGAATGGACGCTTATGTATTAGCCCAGGAGCAAGGAGGCGCGAGTCGCACTGAAGAACGAAGGTCGGCGTACAATCTCTCGGCACAGGCGTCGTGTTGGGTGCGCTGACCAATATCGCCGCGCGAGTAAGTGAGACGCTATGTCTATTTGTGGGGCAAGCCA
>CALAMM010000117.1 GCA_937925775.1 uncultured Fimbriimonadales bacterium | reverse complement strand
GACGCCAAGAAAGGCGTCGCACCCGCAGCGCGTGGCTTGGACAGTCTTGTCCAAGCGCGGTTCGTCGGCGGGGATGCTTTACGCCGCCAAAGTGGGTGCGACGACATTCTTGTCGTCGCAGGTTTTATCGGCGGGAACGCTTTGCGACGCCAAGAAAGGCGTCGCACCCGCAGCGCGTGGCTCGGACAGTCCTGTCCGAGCATCGTTCGTCGGCGGGACGCCGACGCTACGAGTTTGGGTATTTCGTCGGCGGGGATGCCGACGCGATGAACCACCCTGAGGCGTGATGGCGTTGGGCGACTACTGCCCGCCCTGCTGGGGCGCGTTGGCGTTGGGCGATTGCTGACCGCCTTGCTGGGGCGCGTTCGCCGCGGGCGATTGCTGGCTGCCTTGCTCCTGTTTCCGCTGTGCTTCACGCTGCTTCTTCTGCTCTTCCTCCTGCTGCTTGCGGAACTCTTCCAGCTGCTTCTGAATCATCCGTTGCTGCTCTTCCTGCTGGCGTTGCAGCGCTTTCTGCAGGTCTTCGGCGCGTTTCTGGGTCTTCTGCGCAAGGTCTTTGCGCCCTGCTTTCTCGTACAGTTCCGCGATGCCGAACAGGAACGGAAAGTCGCTTGGTCGGGCAACCATTCCTGAGGCGAACTCCAGATCGTCCAACGCCTCCTTCTTCTTACCCTCCTGAATTAATATCTCCGCGCGCAGCATGCGGATGTTCAGATCCTCGCCACCTTCGTTGAAGAAGCGGTTCATCGCCGCTATCAGTTGCTCGCGATACTTCTTCTCGCCCTCTTTGTCTTTCGTTTCCTTGTGCAGCAGCGTCAACTGGTTCAGCACGAGGATTTGCAACCACTGGGCAAGGCGCACATTGGGGCTGGCGGAGTTGACGATGGGCGTCAGTGCCTCGTTTACCTCTTTGAAAGTCTTGAGCCGCTCGGGCGTGGACATGCCCATCGTTTTGGTCAGCTTGTCGTATTGCGCAATCAGGGGGTCGAGGAATTCAGGTTTGAAGTTCTGTTGGGCGGCGTTCAGCACACGCTGCTGCTCGTTGCTGATACGCATATTGATAAATGCTTGGCGGTACTGGTCTTTTTTCTCGTCGAAGTCTGGGGGCGGTTCCATCTTGCGCTCGGCGATGGTGTAGATGAAGTAGCCTTTTTTCTCCTTGTCTTGCAGTGGTTCGGTGTAGTCTTGGTTCGGTTTGAACGCCATGATGCGGTTTGCGACTTCCGCGCCGAACAAGTTGCTGAGCTGTTCTTGGATCTCGTAGTAGCCGCTGCCCGTGATGCGCCCGCCCCGTTGCTTGATGGCATCGGGGTCATCGGAGTATTGCCTTACCACCTCCGCGAACGGTTTCCCCGCCTTCAGCGCGGCGTAGGCTTCCTTGATACGCGCCTCTGCCTTGTCTTTGTGCTTGTCTACCGAGACGAAAATCCGCGCGGGGTAAACCTGTTCGAACATCAGGCGCACCTGTTCGTCGGTCGGGTTGTATTTTTCCCGCAGGCTCTTGAAGAACTTATCTTGCGTGACGGTGATACGGAACTGCAGGTCAGGTGCTTCGGCGGCGATTTGTTCGCGCAGGCGTCGGAGCGACATGTTCGGGTTGCGTTCGCGCAGGGCTTTGTCTAAGGCGCGATCGTCGCCTTTGCCTTCGGGCAGCAGCTGCTGTTTCAGCGCGTCGATTTGCGCTTGGATGAACTGCTCTTTCGCCTGTTCGATTTCGCGGCGGGACGCTTGGTAGCCCTGTTTCTCCAGTTCGAGGGTAAAGGCAAGCTGCGTAGCGAGGCTCTGGGCGGTTTGGTAACGCAGTTGGAGCAGTGCGCCATACTCAGTGGGCGGGTTGTTCTGGGTGCGGGCGTTGATGAACTTTTGCAGTTCCGCCTCCGTGAGGGTTATCTCGCCCACTTTGAGGACGGGCTGGTCTAAGCCCATCGGTGCCTCGCGCTGAATCGGCGCGCCAGGCGGAATCGCGAAGAAAATCACCATGCTCGCCACGATGCCGAGTAGGGCAATCAGCCCGATGCCCTTGACCAACTTGCGTTTGAGCAGCTCTCGAAAAGTGCGTACCGTAATGCCAGCCATTTAGTTGCCTCCTGCTGTTGCTTGGATTAGGGTTTGCATTGCCTGCAGGCACTGGCGCGAGACCTCCGCTTGCGACAGTCCTTCCACCCGTGCGTGCGTCTCCAGCGAGAGATAGCCTTGATATCCGCTACGGGCGATTTGCTGAAAATGTTCCGCGTAGCCGACCTCGCCTTGCCCGACGACGACCCACTGAACCGAGCCGTTGGGCAGGCGCACGCCGTCTTTGATGTGGATATGCCCGACATAGGGTTGCACGGCGGCGTAGCCTGCCTGTGCTGTCTCGCCCAGCACGAAGGCGTTGCCGGGGTCCCACACTCCGACCAGATAGGGCGATTGGGTCTTGCTGAGCACCTGCGCCAGCTCCGCCCCCGTGCCCACTTGGCAGCTATGCTCGTTTTCCAGTCCCAGCATCACCTCGGCGCGTTCGGCATAGGGCAGGGCGCGCTCCAGCCAGCGTAGGATTTGGGCTTCGCGTTCAGGGGTGAGCTCGCCCGCCCGCCAGAAGGCGAAAATACGAATCAGCGGCGCGTCAAAAAACGCCGCGACTTCCAGGCACCGCTGGAGCAATGGAATCTGCACGGCTAAGTCGGCTTCTTGCGCGGCGTGCATCGGACCCCGCTCGGTTGCGCCAAAAAGGTCGGTTTTGAACACGGGCGTCGCGATGGAGCACACGCGCAAGCCGAACTCGCGCAGCAGCGCTTTGGCGCGACGCAGAATCTCGTCGTCCGCCTGCGCAAGGTTGACGCCCCACACCGTCCGCAGCTCCACCGCGTCGATGCCGAACTCACACGCGACCTGCAGTGCAGTCCGCAGGTCGTCGGCAACTTCATCCGTGATGACGGAGAGTTTCATTGGTTGGGGCTTTGAATGGTGTGCGCGATAATAATCGCTTCGGCGATTTCGCGCATGCTCTTGCGCGTGTTCATGCTCTGAACTTGGATGCGCCGGTAGGCTTCCTGCTCGCGGAGCCCGTAGGTGTCCATCAGGATACCCTTCGCCCGCTCGATAATCTTGCGTGTTTCGAGCGCTTCTTTCAGGTCGTCCACTTGATGTTCCAGTTCTCGTGCTTCTTGATAGCGGGCGAGGGCGATTTCAATAGCGGGCATCAGGTCGGCTTGCTTGAAGGGCTTGACGATGTAGCCGTATACGCCCGCCTGTTTTGCGCGTTGGATGAGCTCGGTATCGCTGTAGGCAGTGAGCAGGATGACGGGCGCGAGCCGTTCTTCGTGCAGGATGCGCGCCGCCTCGATGCCGTCCATTTCGGGCATCTTCACATCGAGAATGGCGAGATCGGGCTTGAGCGTGCGCACCTTCTCCACCGCCTGCTTGCCGTCGCTCGCCTCGCCAACCACGCTCATACCCAGCTCTTCCAGCATCTGACGCAGGTCGAGCAGGATAATCGGTTCATCGTCCGCAATCACGATCCGCAGTTTGTGCATCCGTATCATCACCCTTAGGAGAGAGTATACCCTGCGGGGCGGGCGGGAGTTTACTGCCCACAGCGATTACGCGCGGCTGCGCCCGATAGACGCTGGTAGCGACCCGCTCGCGCTTGACCAGCGTGCCGTTGTCGTACACCTCGCGCCAGAGGATTACCCGCATACCTGCCGAACCTTTCTGCACGACGCGTTGCGTGCCCAGCGGCAGGTTCGGGGCGTCCACGCGCCGCACAGGAGGTGCGAGCAACGCCACGCGCTCGGTCCTCAATACCACGCGACGATGCGGCTGCGGTGGACCCAGCACGCGAATCGTCAACGCGGAGCGACCCGCCTCCGCCGCAATCGCGATGGGGTGGTCAAAGGGGTTCTCGATGACGAGGTCGATGCCAGTGTCGGTCGCGGTGGCGTCGCGCCCCAGCGGCACATAGTCCACCGGAATCGAGTGATTGACGCGGCGCACGATTTTCAAATCGCTCAGTAGCGCGGCGTTGAACAGGGTCGACGCAACCTGGCAAATGCCCCCGCCGACCCCCAGCTGTTTCTCGCCGCGCACAATCACGGGCGCAACTCGGAACCCCCGCTGGAGCGTGCGTTTGCCTACCGTTTGGTTGTACGAGAGCTGTTCGCCGGGCATCAGCACACGCCCGTCCAGAGCCTGCGCCGCCAGCCGAATGTTGTGGTTCCGCGGCGTCTGATTGCTCGGAAAGCGCGAGGTGTAGCTTGCCATAACGCCCGTAATCGCGCGGAGATGTTCGCGCGTAATGCGCGGCGGGGTCGGGTGCAGAGCTAAAGGAAAGACCGTGCGCGCCGTGGGCAACGCCTGCAGGGCGTCGAGCAGGTTGCGATAGCTCTCGTCTTGATCGAGCGTCCAGCCGTTCTGTTCAGCAAGGATTTCCACCTGCCCGCTTGTGAAGCGCACGCGGGCGTCCCGCGGTGGGCGTTCGAGGTAGCGGAACTGGCTCAGCTGCGCTTGGAACAGCTCGGGGAGGGTCGCCCACTGGGGTTGCACCTGAAAGCGGGGCTTGCCGAAGAGCCGCTCCCAGAGGGGAACGCGCCTCCAAGCCTCCAGAATTGCCTGGTGAGTGGCGGCGACATCGAGTTCCACGCCCCAATCCTTGAGTTTGGTGGGGCGCGTGGGCGCTTGTTCGACGCTCACAGGCTGCTCGGCGAGGATTGAGCGCAAGTGTTCCAGGTAGTGAGGGAGACGGCTGGGACGCACGCCTGCCAGTGAATAGCCCGCCAGCTGCGCTCCGCTGGGGAGCGGCGCGTCGTGACTAACACCCCACAGCAGCGCTCCCCCGCCCAATCCCAGCAGCCCGACAGAGCCAAGCAAGAGCGCGCCTAACCCTTGGCGGCCCATCGCAAGAAGATTGTACCCCTTGCCCTAAAAAGTGAGATGCCGCGTCAGTCCACAATCTCCACGCCCATCGAGCGCGCGGTGCCTGCGATAATCCGCATCGCCGCCTCGATGTCGTTGGCGTTCAGGTCGGGCATTTTACGCTCGGCGATTTCGCGGAGCTGCTGGCGCGTAATCTTGCCCACCTTCTGGCGCAGGGGGTTCGGGGAACCCGATTCGATGCCTGCCGCCTGACGAATCAAATCCGAGGCCAGCGGCTGCTTCACCACGAAGGTGAAGGTACGGTCTTTGTAGACCGTAATTTCCACAGGCAGCGTGGAGCCTTTCAGGCTCGCCGTGCGCTCGTTGAACGCCTTCACAAACTCCATGATGTTCACGCCCGCCTGGCCGAGCGCGGGCCCCACGGGAGGCGCAGGTGTCGCCATGCCCGCAGGTAAATTGAGCTTCACCACACTCACTACTTCTTTCGCCATACGATTCGCCTCCTATGAAATTTTTTCGACCTGATCCACTTCCAGCTCAACGGGCGTCTCTCGCCCGAAAATGTTGATTAGAATCTTCACCTTGCTGCGTTCAGGATCGACGCTCTCGACTTTGCCGTTGAAGTCGGCGAACGCGCCCTCAATCACGCGCACGGTATCTCCTGGGGAGAACGCGATTCGCGGACGCTCCTTGCTCTCGATAATCGATCGCTGGATTTCCTCGACTTCTTCGGGCGAGAGCGGCACGGGCTTGCCACCCGACTCCACGAACCCTGTCACCCCAGGCGTAGTGCGCACGAGGGTCCAGGTCTCATCGTCGAGAAGCATCTCGACCAGCACATAGCCGGGGAACACGCGCCGCGTGACGGTCTGCTTTTTACCGCCTTTGGTGCGCACTTCTTGCTCTGTAGGGATTAGCACCTGAAAGATTCGGTCGTCCATGCCCTTGGCTTTTGCGCGTTTTTCGATGGCGAGTTTGACCTTGCTTTCGTGCCCTACGAGCGTGCGTACGACATACCAAGCTCTGCGTGCAAAAGTGGTCATAGGCGTTGCTCCTCAGCGTCCTCCTTGTACCCACAGGTCGATTTGGTGCGTCAGTCGGGTCAGCACCACATCCCAGAAAGCGAACCAGAGGGCGACCACCAGCACGAAGCCGATGACCACCAGCATCATCTGGGTCGTCTCTTCGGGTGTGGGTTTGACCACGCGGCGCAGTTCCGCCACGATATCGTGGAACCATGTGCGCATCCGCGCAATCAGTCCCGGGCGCTCCGTCTGCGTTTTGAGCGATGCCATCGTTTCTTCGCCTCTCCGTTGGGTCTGAGCGTTCGAGCGGATAGTATACCTGATGGGCGCGCTCATTGATGCGTCGCGCGAGGCGGCGGCTCGGTGCTGGTATGCCACCCTGCTCGTTTCTGGGCGATTAACGCACTCCCAGTAGCAGCTCCATCGTGAGTTGGTCTAACTTCTCATAGTGGTAGCCCTGAGCGCCGAGCGCGACGCGGTCGAACGGGTAGGTTTTGAGCCACTCCGCGTTCTCGCGCGAATAGTGCATCCGTTCCTGAAGCGCCACATCCCACTGCCGTATCTGCGCGAGCAGCTCCTGAATTTCGGGGTCTTGGTTGAACCGCTCGGCTTTCTCTTTGAGGATGAGGTAGGTGCGCATGCAGCCCTTGGCGAACTCCCAGACACCCTCTTCGTCTTCAGTGCGGTAGGCGTGGGCGTCGAAGTGGCGGGGGCCGCTGTAGCCGTTGTCTTCCAGCAGTTTCACCAAGAAGAACGCGCCTTTGATGTCTTCCGCGCCGAAGCGGAAGTCTTGGTCGTAGCGGGCAAGTTTTTGCGCGTTCAGGTCGATGTGGAAAAGTTTATTGCGTTCAATTGCTTGCGCAACGGCGTGGGTGAAGTTTAGCCCTGCCATATGCTCGTGTGCCACTTCGGGATTGACGCCGCACATGCTGGGGTCGTCTAAGGTTTCGATGAACGCGAGCATCGCGCCGACGGTGGGCAGGAAGATGTCGCCGCGCGGCTCGTTCGGCTTCGGTTCCAGCGCGAACTTCAGGTGATAGCCCTGGTCTTTGACATAGTGGATGAGAAAGTTCATGCACTCGCGATACCACTGGAGTGCCTGCACGGGGTCTTTCGCGGCGTCGGTTTCCGTGCCCTCGCGTCCGCCCCAGAACACATAGATTTCCGCGCCCAGCTCTACGGCAAGGTCGATGGCGTGCATCGATTTCTGCAGGGCGTAGGCGCGTACTTTCGGGTCGTTGCTGGTGAATGCGCCGTCTTTGAAGGCGGGGTCGCTAAACAGGTTCGTGGTGCCCATCACCAAGCGCATATTGTGGTCTTCGAGGGCTTTTTTGAACTCGCGCACAATTCGGTCGCGTTCAGCTGCCGTCGCGTCGATAGGTACCAGGTCGTTGTCGTGGAGGTTGACGCCCCACGCGCCCAGTTCGGCAAGTTTCTGCACGATTCGTGTGGGCGGGATACGCGGGCGCACTGGCTCGCCGAACGGGTCGCGCCCGATATTGCCCACTGTCCACAGCCCGAAAGTGAACTTATGCTCTGGCTTCGGCGTGTAGTCGCTCATCAGAGTCACCTCACGATAAAGTTCTGCCTCAGGTGGCGGGATTCCTGCCGGTCGCGCCGCCGCGCAAATTCCCCAAATTTCCCCCCAAATTCGCCTTAAAAACCCCTTAACCCCTTGACAAACGCGCCCTCGATGTGCTATAATATAGGTGCTGTCGGGGAAACCCGATGGCGTAACCCGAGTGCAGCGGGAGAGTCCCTGCTGTCGGGAGCCTCGCAAGGTCTGTGCGAGCCGCGCCGCGAAAGCGGCGTGAGTTAGGGACGGCGAGGAGTAATGCGGAAGCCTGCGCCCCAGCAAGGGCAACCGCAAGCGGCAGATAGGAACGCTCGGAACGCGAGCGCCCACTCGAGGAGTGATAGAACGCACTTGGATCGGCGGCAACGTCGGTTAAGGCGTTCGAAGCTTCGAAGCGACGCTCGACGGGAAGACGGCTCCGAAAAGGGCAATCCCAACGCGCTCGGGTTTTTTCTCATTTCTCGCCCGCCTCTGTGGAATAACTCCCCCTGACGATGGGGTACGGAGGCGCAACAGGTTTCGTCGGCATCGCTGACCTGTTCCTGCAGCTGGGATTGATTACCGAAGACCAGCTGCACGAGGCGCTCCAAAAGCAACAGGAAGGCGTCCCGCTCCCCTTAGAACACCTACTGGTGCAGCTCGGGCACATTTCCGAGAAGGATCGGGTGCGCGTGATGGGGCAGCACTGGGGCGTGCCGTTCGTAGACCTGGTGGAGACCCCGCCTGACCCTCAACTGGCGTCGCTGCTCACCCCCGAACTCGCCAAGCGCTATCGCGCTGTGCCCGTCCGCAAGGAAAATGGCAAGCTCGTCGTCGCGCTCGCCGACCCGTTGGATATTTTCGCCATCGACGAAATCCGCCAGCACACCAAACACGAGATCGAAGCCGTCATCGCGACTGAAGAAGACATCCACAACGCGCTCAAAAAGCTCTACCGAACCGACAGTGCCGTCTCGGACACCGTCAAGGAGCTGATGCGCGATTTGGGCGAGAGCGAAATGCTCCTTCACGAGGGGGCGGAGGAGGAACTCTCGGCGGAGGAGCTGCGCGAAATCGCCGACGACGCGCCCGTCGTGCGCCTCGCGAACCTAATCATCACGCAGGCGATTACCGACGGCGCAAGCGACATCCACATCGAACCCACGCGCGACTGCCTCAAAGTGCGCTACCGCATCGACGGCGTGATGATCGACTCGATGGTGCTGCCCAAGCGGGTACAGGCGTCGCTCACTTCGCGGTTCAAAATCTTGGCAGATATGGACATCGCCGAGAAGCGCGTGCCGCAGGACAACCGCATTAGCGCGACCATCGACGGGCGCGAATACGACTTCCGCGTCTCGACCCTGCCCTGCATCTACGGCGAGAAAATCGTGATGCGCGTGCTGGATAAGTCCAGCGTGCGCGTAGGATTGGAAAAACTCGGTTTCTTGCCAGACACCCTCAGCAAGTTGGAAGAGGTGATCAGTCGCGCCTATGGCATCATCCTCGTCACGGGTCCCACAGGCTCAGGCAAGTCCACCACGCTTTACTCGATTCTGTCGCGTCTGAACACGGGGCTGGTGAACATCATCACGGCGGAGGATCCTGTGGAGTACGAGCTGCCGGGCATCAATCAGGTGCAGGTGAACCCGAAGGCGGGGCTGACCTTCGCGAGCGCGCTGCGGGCGATGCTGCGTCAAGACCCCGACATTATCATGGTGGGCGAGATGCGCGACCGCGAGACCGCCACCATCGCGATTGAAGCGGCGCTTACGGGGCACCTCGTGCTATCCACCCTCCACACGAACGACTCGTCCAGCGCGCCGCCGCGCCTCATCGAGATGGGCGTCGAGCCGTTTATGATCGCCTCCTCACTGATTGCAGTGCTGGCGCAGCGGCTCGTGCGCACCCTCTGCCCGCGCTGCAAGGAGCCGTATCAACCCACGGAGAGCGAGTTCACTCGCTACGGCTTCACCCCACCGCCCAACCTCCACGAACTCACGATTTACCGCGCTAAAGGCTGCGAAAACTGCAAAAACACAGGCTACAAAGGGCGCACAGGCATCCACGAGCTACTCGTGATGTCCGACCCCGTGCGCGATTTAATCCTGAAACACGCCGCTGCCTACACCATTCAAAAAGCAGCGGTGGAGCAAGGCATGCGCCTGCTCAAGGAAGACGCTCTGGAGAAAGTGTTGCTTGGGCGCACGAGCATCGAAGAGGTCGTGCGCGTCATCTACAGCGGATAGGAGGCAGCGATGGTCGCTCAAACGCAAGCGATTGTGCAAAAGGTCAAAGATCTCGCCGTGTTGCCGCAGGTGGTGCACCAGATTATCCACCTCACGAGCAACCCGAACGCGAGTGTGCGCGATCTCGAACGGCTCATCAGTATCGATCAGGGCATGTCGACGCGCGTGCTGAACACGGTCAACTCGGCGTACTACGGCTTCTCGCGCAAAATCGCCTCCGTAAAAGACGCGGTGGTGCTGCTGGGGTTCAAGACCGTGCGCAATCTCGCGATGACCGTGAGTGTGTTCGATATGTTTGTGGGCAAAACCGATCGGCAGAACCTGCGGCGGGGTAAGTGGTGGCGGCACTCAATAGATACGGCGTTGTGCGCCCGACTGATTGCTTCGCAGGTGAACGGCATCTCGCCTGACGAGGCGTACACAGCAGGGCTGCTGCACGATATCGGCAAACCGTTGCTGGACCGCTACGGCGGAGCTCCCTACGAGCAGGTGGAAGACCTGGTGGCTCAAGGCGTTCCCGAACTGGAGGCGGAACAGCAGGTGTTCCACTGCGACCACGCAGAGGTCGGGCGCGCCGTGAGCCAGCACTGGGGCTTCCCCGAAAAGCTGGTGGAAGCAATCGGCGAACACCACGCGGAATCGCTGGGCGAGTGGCACGATACAGGGTTGGTCGCCGTTGTGATTTTAGCGAACCATTTGGCACACACGCTGCGTCAGCCCGACGCACCCGACGATTGGTGGTTCTATTTACCCTCGTGGCTCACCGAGACGCTCCACTTGAACCCCCAGCAGCTGCAGTCGCTTTACTTGGGTTGCGAAGCGGAGGTTCAATCCTCGCCGATGGCGGCGCTGGGACGATAACGATTGAATCTAACCCCCTCGACCACTGCGTGGTCGAGGGGCTTCCGCGCACATCAGCATTTGCTCCCCTCCTCCACGACGCAAGAAAGAGGCAGGGGGTGGGGCAATCAACCCATGCCACGCCACCCCGCACGTGGAATCTCGCTACATTTGCTACACAGATACTCCAGACGAGCCTCTCGTCGCCTCAAGAATTTTGTGAATCTTTTCATACGCTTTCTCGGCGGCGGCTTGCAG
>CALAMM010000116.1 GCA_937925775.1 uncultured Fimbriimonadales bacterium | reverse complement strand
CTGGCGCAGGCGTCCTACTTTTTCGGATGCCCTGCCACAGGGGAAGCGATGGTGATTGACCCCCGACGCGACATCGATGTCTACCTGAAACTGGCGCAAGAGACGGGATTACGCATCGTGGCGGTCGGCGAGACGCACATCCACGCCGATTTCCTGTCGGGCGCACGCGAACTCGCCCACGCTACAGGCGCAACCCTCTACCTCTCCGACGAAGGCGACGAGAACTGGAAATATCGCGGGCTGGAAGGGTTCAAATACCGCCTACTCAAAGACGGCGACGAGTGGTACATCGGCAACATCCGCGTGCGCGCGGTGCATACCCCCGGTCACACACCCGAACATATCACCTTCCTCATCTACGACGGCAAGGACACGCCCGACCCGATCATCGCCATCACAGGCGATTTTATATTCGTGGGCGATTTGGGACGCTCCGACCTGCTGGAGGAGGCGGCGGGTATTCAAGGCACAGCCGAGCCGGGCGCACGCGCACTCTATCGGAGTCTCGTACGGTTCATCGAGCAGCCTGACTATCTGCAGATTTGGCCTGGGCATGGCGCAGGCTCAGCGTGCGGCAAGGCGCTGGGCGCGCTCCCTGCCACCACGCTCGGCTACGAACGCCGACACGCCTGGTGGGCGCAGCCTATTGCGAAATACGACGAAGAGCAGTTCGTCAAAGATTTGCTGGCAGACCAACCCGAAGCGCCAACCTATTTCGCCGTGATGAAGCGGCTCAATCGTGACGGGATGCCGATACTGGGCAAGTTGCCCCAGCCGCCCCTGCTCACGCCTGAAGCCTTCAAGAAAGCGTTGGACGAGGGCGCAATCTTGGTGGATACGCGCGACAAGTTCGCCTTCGCAGGCGGGCATATCAAGGGCGCCATCAACATCCCTGCAGGCAAGATGTTCTCCACCTGGGCGGGATGGCTCCTGCCGTATGACAAGCCGCTCATCCTGCTTGCGCCCGAAGCGCAAATCGAGACACTCGTGCGTCAACTGGTGCGCGTCGGGCTGGATAATGTCATCGGCTATATCCCGTCGCTGGAGGGCTACGCACCGAGCGAGCTGGAGACTGTGCCTCAAATCACCGCCGAACGCGCTTACGAACTGTGGAAGTCGGGTGAGGCGGTAATCCTCGATGTGCGCGGTCTCTCCGAGTATCGCGAGGGGCACATCCCGAACGCACTCCACATCCACGCAGGGCGCGTGCTGCAACGCCTCCACGAAATCCCAAGCGACCGCCCCGTGATTGTCCACTGCCTTGGCGGCGACCGCTCCAGCACCGCCATTAGCGCGCTGATGGCAAAGGGCTATCACAATCTATATAACCTGACGGGCGGTATTTTGGCGTGGCAGGAACACAACTTCCCACTGGAGACGCGCAACTGAACGCGACCTTCCTTCCACCTCCCCGTGAGGCAGGCAACGGTCTGCCTCACGGCTTTTCTTGGATGGGCAGACAAGAGAGCGTTGTTAGATCATCAACGCCTGAGCGAAGCGTTCCATTGCTTCCCGTGCCCGCTGGAGCTTGACCTGACGGCGTAGCTCGCGGTCTTTGGGGGCATCCTCTGGCTCTGGCAGCAGCCCCCAGTTCGCGTTCATCGGGGGGAAGTCTTTGTGGGGGTAAGTGCTAATGTAGTGGAGTAGCGAGCCGATGACGGTTTCAGGCGGTGGCGCGACGGCAGGCTTGCCCAGCGCGAGCCGCGCCGCATTCAATCCCGCGATAATCCCCGTCGCTGCCGACTCGATGTAGCCCTCCACCCCCACGATTTGCCCTGCGAAGAACAGCTTGCCATCGTCGCAGAACTGAAGCGTGCGTTGCAGCAGGCGCGGCGAATCGAGATAAGTGTTGCGATG
Organism: uncultured Fimbriimonadales bacterium; assembly: GCA_937925775.1. Taxonomy (GTDB): domain Bacteria; phylum Armatimonadota; class Fimbriimonadia; order Fimbriimonadales; family GBS-DC; genus GBS-DC. Next base: position 851 of record CALAMM010000116.1, on the reverse strand, counting down.
CACTACGCCGTAGCGCACGAACTCGGCGTTCTCCAGCCCCGGCACCAGGCGGAACACGCGCTTCTGCTCGCCCCACTTCATGCGCGTTTGGCACGCCACCAAGCTGTAGAGCGTGCGCTCGTTGTTCTCCGGGCGCAGCTGCAGCACAGCGTAGGGTCGCTTCCCCGTGCGCGGGTCGATAAGCCCCACGGGCTTCAGGGGTCCGAAGCGGAGGGTATCTTTGCCGCGTGCAGCCAGCTCCTCCAGCGGGACGCACCCTTCGAAAAAGCGCGGCTCCTCGAACTCGTGCAGGGGAACCAGTTCCGCTTCCACAATCGCCTGCCAGAACTGCTCGTACTCCGCTTTTGTAAACGGACAGTTGATGTAGGCGGGGTCCCCCTTCTCGCGTCGGTTGCCGAAGAAGACCTTATCGTAGTTGATGGTGCTGGCGTCCACGATGGGCGATACGGCGTCGTAAAAATACAGGTGCTGTTTGCCCGTGATGCGAGCGATTTCGTTTGCCAGCGCGTCGGAGGTGAGGGGTCCCGTGGCGATAATCAGGGGTCGGTCGTCAGGGATGTGCGTGACTTCCTGGCGTACCACCTCGATGAGCGGGTGCAGCTCGATTCGCGCTGTGATTGCCTGCGCGAACGGTTCGCGATCGACAGCTAACGCCTCCCCTGCAGGCACCGCGAACTCGCGTGCTGTGGGAATGACCAGCGACCCCAGTCGCTCCATCTCCCACTTGAGCTGTCCTGAAGGGGTGGTGGGCAGGAGCGATTTGAAGGAGTTGGAGCAGACTAACTCGGCGAGCCAGCCGGTTTTGTGGGCGGGCGTGCTGCGCTTTGGGCGCATCTCGTAAAGCCGAACCG
>CALAMM010000115.1 GCA_937925775.1 uncultured Fimbriimonadales bacterium | reverse complement strand
AAGAAGCGACTGCGGTGATCGAGTCGGGTTCGGAGACATCGGCTACGATGGGAGATACGCCTGAGCCGATGCGTAGTGAAGCGAACGGCGCGACCGAAACCAGCGCAACCTCAGCGTTCGAAATTACCGAAGTGGCTCAGGAGACCGCTAACGTCCAAGAGTCGGCAGTGCCCGAAGTGGGCGCAGCCGAACCGACGCCTGTATCGATGCCCTCGAGCGAGGAATCCCACCCGCAACCAGCGACTGTCAGCGCGGAATCACCCTCACCAGCACCAAAGGCCGCTGAAGAGCCGATAACGATGGACGAAGCGATTGAGCATATCTTCCCTTCCTTCAAGCCGGGCGAGGTGATTCAGGCAACCGTCGTGCAAGTTGACCGCGACGCCGCGCTGGTCGATGTCGGCATGAAAACGGAAGTCGTGATCCCCAAGAGCGAACTCAGCACAGAAGCCGTGGAATCGGCTGAAGATGTCGTGCGTGTGGGCGATGTCATCGATGTGAAGGTGAAGAGCACGCGCGGTGAGGGCGGCATGCCCGAACTGTCCAAACGCGAAGCCGATTTCGATAGGCTCTGGAATTCCATCGTCGCAGCGTATCACAACAAGGAGACGCTGGAAGCGATGGTGGAAGACAAAGTGAAAGGTGGCGTAGTGGTGAATATCGGGGTGCGCTGCTTTGTACCTGCCAGTCAAATCGCCCGACGCCTGCCCCCCAACCAGCTCGATCGGCTCGTGGGAGAAGTCATCCCCATCAAAATCATCGACATCGACGAGGTAAAGCGCAAGGTCGTCGCCTCGAACCGCTTGGCGGAGGAAGAGATCCGTCAGCGACGCGAGGAAGAGGAGCGCCAACGCCGTGAGCGCGTGTTCGCGACTCTCAAGGTCGGGCAGCGGTTCAAAGGCGTGGTGAAGCGGATCGTCTCGTATGGCGCGTTCGTGGACATCGGCGAGTATGAGGGCTTGCTCCACATTAGCGAGATGTCGTGGGCGCGTGTGGACAACCCGCGCGAGGTGCTCCAAGAGGGCGACGAAATCGAAGTCGTGGTGATTCGCTTGGAGCCTGAGAACGGCAAGGTCGCGCTCAGCCGGCGGCAGGTGCTCCCCGATCCATGGCAAATCGCGGCGCAACAATACAAAGAGGGCGACGAGATCGAGGTTCCCATCTCGCGCGTGGCGCGTACGGGCGCGTTCGCGCGGGTGATGGAGGGCGTCGAGGCGTTTCTGCCACTTTCCGAACTCTCCAGCAAGCGCGTCAAAAGCGCAGAGGAGGTGGTGCAGGTGGGCGAAATGGTGAAAGGGCGCATCATCGAACTCGACCCGCGCCGAAGACGGATGGTACTAAGCCTGCGTGCGCCCGAAGAGCAACGCGCGGTACAAGAGCATCGTCAGCGCACCGCCTCCAGCAAAACCAGCGGGTTCACCATCGGCGAACGGCTCTCGTCGCAACTGCAACAGCTGCGCAGCGAGACAAGCGAATCCCCAACGCCTCAGGAATCCGCGGGAAGTAGCGAGCCAGCAGCAGGAACCGAGACCGACGCCTCGAATGATTAATGCAACGGATTGCCATCACGGGCGGCGTCGCCGAAGGCAAGACCACCGTCTTGCGGAGCTTCGAATCGCTGGGCGCAACCACGCTTAGCAGCGACACCCTCGCGGCGACGCTCCTCCTTCCAGGGACGGAGTTATGGAGAGAACTTATTCGGGAGTTTGGGCAGGCGATTGTCGGAGCGGATGGCACGCTCGCGCGCGAGCGATTGGCGCAGCTGGCGTTCAGCGACGCCCTGCGACGCCGCCGCCTGAACCGCTTGGTGCACCCCGCGGTGGTCGAGGCGCTGGAAACACAACTCCGCGCGCTGAAACCGACCCCCGCGTTTGTGTTTATCGAGGTGCCGCTCCTTATCGAGACCGCGCTCCAGGGCTGGTTCGACAGCATCATCGTGGTGTTGGCAACCCCCGCGCTGCAGCGACGACGGCTCCTCGAACGAGGCGTGCCCCCAGAACGCGCCCAGCAAATCCTGCAGGCGCAACTCCCCACACGCTGCAAAATCGCCTTCGCCGACTGGGTGGTACGCACGCACCGCTCGCTGGAACAGGTCGAGCAGCAAGTGCGTCGAATCTGGCACTCGCTCACCGAACAGCGTGGGGTATACTGAACAGCGCAACGGAACTCGGCTTCGTTCGTCGAAAATGGGCAGGAGTTTCAGGATGCTTGTGGAATCGAGCAACGGAAGAGGAGGTTCGAACGCAGTGATACGACGATGGCAGCTGATACTGGCGGGGCTGTTGTTGACCTTGATGGGACATGCGCAGGGCGGTATGGAGACAACGCAATCGGCGTACCAAGATCGCCCGGGGCGACACATTCTGCCGAACGCGCGGGTGCGCCCGATACCGCCCCAGAACTATAGAATCGCCCCTTCGCGCGCGCCTCAGGACACAACCAATGTGCGTTGGCGCAAGAACGGGCTGTTCGACCCACAACAGTTCCACCGCCAACTCGAACAACGCCAGCAGCGCACGCGCGGCGTCCGCTGGGATACCGACATCACCAACGCCGCCACCGACGAGATGCACCCCATCTACAATCCGGGCGCGTCCAAAATCTATTTTGCCAGCAACGCGGGCGGCGTCGGACCCGATGGACGGCTAATCAACCCCACCCCGCGCTATCGCATCTGGCGCGGCGATGTGGACGAAGGTTCCCAGCTCTATATCGGCAACCTGACGAACCTGACCCCAATCACAGGCGACACACCCGATGAGCAGTTCGGCAGCCAGATTCAGCCCACCATTAATGCCGCCGCGAACATTATCGCCTATGCCAACCGCAGCGCCGCAGGCAGCTACAACATCGTCGTGCGCAACCTCAGCACGGGACAGCGCGTCGTGATTACCACCGACAATAACGGCGTCACGCAGAACCTCCGACCCACGCTCAGCCCTGGGGGCAACCTCGTGATTTTCTCATCGAATCGCTTGCTCGCTGGTGAGACGGGAGCCGATCGGCGCTATCGGCTCTATGTGGCACGCACCGACGGACGCCCGTTCGAGGATGGAACCTTCTTCCGACGCATTACCTTCCCCGACCCAGGCGAGAACGATGTGGAACCTGCCTGGTCGCCCGACGGCAACCGCGTCGCCTTCGTGCGCATCGCCGCCGACGGCAGCAGCTATATCTACATGCTCGATTTCAACACGCTCACGGTGACGCAGTGGACGAACTTTGTGGACGCGAATGGCAACCGCCCGCGCGACCGCCAGCCTGCGTGGACGAACATCGGGGGGACACCCGTGCTGGTGTTCGCCTCCACCCGCAAATCGGGGCAACCCCATCAGATTGGTCGACCCGCGGACCGCGTGGATGTGACAGGCAACATCTACGATATCTATCGCGTGGGCGCGGTGCTACCTGAACCCCTTGGCGGCGATGTCATCGCAGTAACGGCAGACCCCAGCACGCCCGCGCAAGCGCAGCCCGATGTGCCCGGCGTGAGCTTCTTCGCCCCCGCCGCAGGCGCAAAGTATCCCACAGGCGCAATCGCCGAGCGTAATCGCGTCGCCTATCACTCCACCCGAACACAGGGCGTGGAACCCCCAGGACCCGGCATCCACGACCTCTGGGAGACCCGCGTGTTCGACCTGACCCCGCCCGTCGTGGAAGTGCTCCCCATCGTCAGCCCTAAAGAATCGTTCCCAGGCGACACCGTTACAATTAAAGTGCGTGCGGTAGACCTGCAAAGCGG
>CALAMM010000114.1 GCA_937925775.1 uncultured Fimbriimonadales bacterium | reverse complement strand
ACCTTTATGCCTAAGCCCGTGTTTCAGGATAACGGTTCGGGAATGCACACGCACCAGAGCCTGTGGAAAGGCGACCAGAACCTGTTCTACGATGAGCGTGGGTATGCGATGCTTTCGGAGACCGCGCTGTATTATATTGGTGGTCTTCTCAAGCATGCGCCTGCGATTCTGGCGTTTGCCGCGCCGACCACCAACTCCTATCGCCGCTTAGTGCCAGGCTATGAAGCGCCGATTAACCTTGTGTATAGCCAGCGCAACCGCAGTGCGTGTATTCGTATCCCGACCTACTCTCGCAGTCCGAAGGCGCGGCGCATCGAGTTCCGTGCGCCTGACCCGACGGCGAACCCCTACTTGGCGTTCGCGGCGATGGTGATGGCGGGCATCGATGGGATCCAGAACCGCATCCTGCCGCCCGACCCGATTGACAAAGACCTTTACGAGCTGCCCCCCGACGAGCGCAGGGGCATCCCGACCACGCCTCCCACCCTCGCCGACGCGCTGAACGCCTTAGAGCAAGACCACGAGTTCCTGCTGCGCGGCGGCGTGTTCACCCCCGACCTGCTGGAGACCTACATCAACTACAAGCGCACAAAGGAGGTAGAAGCCATCCTGCTCCGCCCGCATCCCTACGAGTTCGCGCTCTACTATGATGCGTAATGTGCCGACTGGGGTGCGGACAGTCCCCTCCGAACCCCAGTCGCACCGCGCCTCGCGCATGCTCGCCCCCTTCAGCCCGAACGGGGGCGAGTAGGTATACTACCCACATACCCTATGACCCAGAATCTGCGCATTCGCTGGCTCGACCCGACGGGCGTGGTGATTGAGCGGATGCCCAACAGCGTGGTGGTACGCATTCGCCTGCCTAACGGCGAGGTCTACGAAGATGTGCAGTTCGCCCGCGCCTTCCCGCTCTCCAACGCCCACGGCTATGTGAGCGTGCTCCACCGCGAAGAGCGCGACAAACTCGTCGAAATCGGCATGTTCCGCACGCTGGACGGCATGCCAGCCCCCTCGCGCCAGATTGTCGAAGAAGAGTTAGACCGCCGCTACTTCACCCCCGTGATCGAAAAAATCCACGCCCTCACAGAAGAGTATGGTCAGCATCGCTGGGATGTGGAGACCGATCGTGGCAGGCGCGTGTTCTATGTGCGCAACTGGCGCGATAATGTGCATGAACTCTCGCCCGTGCGCTACCTGATTGTGGCGGTGGACGGCAGCCGCTACGAAATTCCAAACATCGAGGCGTTGGACAGCAAGAGTCGCGCGTGGCTGGAGCGGTTGGGGTAAACGCGCTTCGCGCGGGCTGCTTTTGAGCGGAGTGAGCGGTGCAAGTGGTAGGCGTGGACGGTTGTCGCGGTGGCTGGCTCGCGGTCGCGCTGGAGGCGGGCACGCGCTCGATTCAGGCGCGAGTCTGCGCTCGCTTCACGGAGGTTTTGACCGCCTACCCCGACGCGCGAGCCGTAGCGGTGGATATGCCCATCGGGCTGTGGGAGTCGGGGCGGGCGCGGATGCGCCCGTGCGATGCGCTGGCGCGCCAACGACTCGGCAACCGCGCCGCATGCGTGTTCATCCCGCCCACTCGCGCCATGCTGAACGCCGACTCCTACGCGCCCGTGCGCACGCTGGGGCTGTGCGTGCAGGCGTATCACCTCATCCCACGCATCCGCGAGTTAGATGCGCTGCTGACACCCGAGCTGCAAACCCGCGTGTGGGAGTCGCACCCCGAGCTGAGTTTTATGGCGATGACGGGCGCACCCATCACGCATCCCAAGCGCACGCCTTTGGGTCAGCAGGCGCGAATCGACGCTTTGCAGCGCGCCCTGAACCTCGACGCCGACACGCTGAAAACGCTCTGGCACGCCTGTCGCACAGCAGGGGCACGCATGGACGACCTGCTGGACGCCTGCGCCCTCGCGTGGAGCGCACTGCGCCATACACGCCACCAGTCTGAACAGTGTCTCGGCACGCCCGAACGCGACGCCCGCGGACTGCTTATGGCGATTCGGTTTTAGACGGGAGGACCTTCGCGCGAAAACGCGCCGTCACCAACCGCCCACCCAGCGGGCCACCCGTGAGACCGACCAGCCCCAAGTCCAAGTCCTCGAAGTAGAAAAGCGACCCCATCGCACCGCCAGCCGTGAACCCACCGTGCAACATCTGCTGGTCAGGCACGCGCAACAAGAGCAGGTTCTTGAGCTCGATGCGTTGTTGCAAGAAAATGCTTTGCACCACAATCGGGAGAATCGCCTCCACTTCCTCGTGGCGAGTGGGTTCGCTCATTTGGGCAAACTCTTGGTGGTCGGCGAAATGGTCGAAGAAGTAGGTCATTATCGCCCCCAGGTCCCGGTCTTTCTGCAGTTTCCTGCGCAGCATAGCGAACTTGCCTGGTGTCATCGCCGTCGCCTCCGTGCAGGAGGGTTTCTGTGTGGGGCGGGCGATTCCTGCCCTGAGCAACGCGCAATCACGACGAAGAGTTCCTCACGGCTACCGCGACGCCGAAAGTGCCCAAAGGGACACCTGACCAAATCAAGCTTTGAGCTGCTACTCCCCCTGCTAAGCCCGACGCCCAGCACAAGCGCGCTCCGCAACGAGGTACACTTTGGTTATGGCTTGGGACGGGGTTTCTGCAGATATTCTGGGGCGTCTGGAGCGGTATCGGTTCCAGCCGAAAAGGACGCACGCGGCGGCGATTCGTGGGGAGCGCCTCTCTCCGCGTAAGGGGATATCGATAGAGTTTGCCGACTATCGCCACTACACTCCTGGCGACGACCTGCGCCACTTGGACTGGAATATCCTCGCGCGATTAGACCGCGCCTACCTGCGCACTTATCAGGATGAGCAGGAGTTGCCCGTTCACTTGCTGTTGGACTGTTCGGCGTCGATGGCGTT